>JAUWSG010000188.1 GCA_030610155.1 Gammaproteobacteria bacterium | reverse complement strand
TTGACCAGACAGAGGCCATGACAACCATCGATGTCAATACGGGTGGGTTTGTAGGCCATCGTAATCTGGAAGAAACTATATTCAAGACCAACCTGGAAGCAGCACAGGCAATAGTACGACAACTTCGCTTAAGAAATCTGGGCGGCATTATCATTATCGATTTTATTGATATGACGGAGCAGGATCATCGCGATCAGGTCTTGCGGGCATTAGAGAAAAGCCTGCAACGTGATAACGCAAAAAACAATATAAGCGAAGTCTCAACCCTGGGCCTGGTTGAAATGACACGCAAAAGAACACGTGAAAGCCTGGAACATATTTTATGCGAAGAATGCCCAACATGTAATGGCAGGGGCACTATTAAAACAGTGGAAACAATCTGCTATGAAATCTTTCGTGAAATTTTACGAGAATCCCGGCAGTTCGATGCTGAAAAACTTCTGGTGCTTGCCTCTCAGGAAGTAATTGATATGATGCTTGATGAAGAATCAGCTAATGTGGCTGAGCTGGAGGCTTTCATTGGCAAACCTGTTAATTTTCAAACCGAAACGCAATACTCTCAGGAACAATATGACATTATTCTTTTATAATGCCTGGGAGCCTCTAACTTGCCATCCGGTTTAGTGTGAGCTTGATGCGTCGACTTATTCGCTACCTCTGGATCACCGGGTGGTATTCATTTGCCATATTTCTTGTACTCTCAGCCGTCAGTCTGAGCGCTGCACGCTATCTTTTGCCTTACGCCAATAAATTCAATAAAGAAATTGAAATTGAACTCAGCACATTGACCGGACAGCCAGTTAAAATTGGTGGCCTGGACGCTGAATGGCGCGGCCTTGGCCCCAAACTGGTGATCAAAGATGTCAAACTAATCAATTCTGAAAATGGCGATACCATTGCACAATTTGACAAGGCATTCCTGGGATTTGACCTTTATTCACTGATCGTCGATGGCCAACTTGGTCTCAGAAATATTTCAATATCGGGCATTAACCTTTACATCGAAAGATCTGAAGATGGCCAGTTATCCATTGGCGGCATGGGCAGAAACAATGGAGATAATAGCGCGGTCGACAATGAAAAACTGGCGCAATGGATACTTGGCCAGGTTAAACTGGAAATTGAACATGCCAATATATACTGGCATAACCGCCAACTGAAAACCAAACCTGTCCGCTTTTCCAATGTTGAGCTGACCTTGAAAAACAAGGGGAACAGACATCAACTAAAAGCCACTGTCCTGTTGCCGGAAGCACTTGGCAAACAACTTACAATTGCTGCGGATGTTTTTGGCGATCCATTTCATGCTGACACAAACCGCAGAGGCCAGGTTTATTTAAAAGCAGAAAAACTGAACCTGCCTGCATTTACTGATGACCAGTTCACTGACAAATTCATGCTGAACTCTCTGGATGTAGATTTTGAGCTATGGGGAACCTGGAGCCAGGGAAGGTTATCAAAATTGACCGGCGACATTAACGCCTCATCAATCCAATTAGCCAGAAAAACACCTGGCAATATTAAAAAAACGCTAAAACTAAAAAATATCGCAGGCAAACTTCTCTGGCAAAGTATTGATAATGGATGGCAACTGGATATTAATAATTTTATTTTTAACCGAGCAGGAAAATCCTGGCCTGACACTAAATTTACCCTGAAAAGCAACACCCTGACTCCCGGAAAAAATTCGGACATAGAAGCAGAACTCGGCTATCTTCGAATAGAAGATATGGTTTATTTAAGCCTGTTTGCCGATCTGGATGACAACAAAAGGACCGCCCTTTCAAGCCGAAATCCCGACGGCAATCTTAAGGATACTTATTTACACTATGTCGGCACTGACCCGGACAAGCCTCAACTCGCTTTTGAAACAAACTTTAACAACCTCACGTTACTTCCTGTCGGCCCGGCTCCTGGTATACGCGGATTAAGTGGGTCAATTATAACAAACAATACTTCAGGCTCCGTTGCATTAGACACAAATAACGCTTTCGTTTATCTACCAAACGTACTCAGAGAGCCTTTACCTGTCGACAATCTTAATGGACTTTTAAACTGGGAAAAAAGCGAAACCTCCTGGAAAATATCCAGCAACAATCTCCAGGTCAAAAATGAAGATCTGAACACCAGGTTAAAACTGGAGTTTGATTTACCATTCAATGGATCATCACCTTTTTTAAACCTGACTGCCGTATTTAAAGACGGCAAAGCTGACAACATACAACGGTACGTCCCCTTTCGCGCTATGCCCACAGCTGCTATTGAATGGATTGACAGGTCAATTAAAGGAGGCAACATCGAATCAGGCAGCGCGCTATTCCATGGCCGTCTTGCTGACCTTCCTTTTGATAAAGGGGAGGGCATATTTTCCGTGCTCGTACATGCGAACAATGCCACGATTGATTATGCGCCTGGATGGCCTCCATTAAAGGAGCTTGTGCTTGATCTGGAATTTCTTAACCGCGGAGTTGAAGTAAAGGGGCATGCAGGCAAAATATTCAGTTCCGACCTGTATAGTACCGTAGTGCAAATTAATGACCTGCTTGCCCACCCCGCCATCCTTAAAGTTAAAGGTAAAGTTAAAGGAGAAACAAAGGACAAATTAGAATACTTACGAGTTGCACCCAAATTAAAAGCGAGCTTCGAAGACACCCTGTCAGAATTGACCATGAGCGGCCAAAGCCTGCTTGAACTCGATTTATCCATTCCATTAAGCAGTAACGGTGGCTTTAAAACCAGAATTAATGGCAAGGTTGAATTACAAAAAAATACACTCAACATCAAAGGCGCATTAGGTACCCTCTGGACAGACCTGAACGGCATCCTGCAATTTTCAGATGACACTTTGTCCGCTAATGAATTAACAGGACAATTCTTCAATCACCCCGCAAAGCTTGAAATCAAAACAAAACATCGTGAGAAACAGTCTGTCACTCAATTCAGAACAGAAAGTATCGTAAGTCCGGGCATATTAATTGCGCGTTTTATTCCCTCCTGGTCCAAACGCATACAGGGTGATACGCATTGGACCGTTAAGCTGGACATCCCTCACAAATCTAATGCATCGCCGGTTAAACCTGTTATACGCATACAAACAGACCTTGAAAATATCGGCATTGACCTGCCTGCACCACTAAATAAAATGCCGGATGAAAAACGCTTATTGAATATCACAACCATACTTTCAAAAGATGAACGCACATTCAAAGTTAAATATGGACGCTCGATCAGCTCTGTTATCCAGTTTGCTTCTAATAACGAAGAAATTTCGCTTAAACGTGGGAAAATAAACATCAATAGCGGAAAAATAATTGACTTGCCTCCAACCGGTATTCGTATAACAGGAAAAGATATCAAGCAATTTTCATATGATGACTGGGTGTCTGTTACTGAAAACACACCTGAATTTAGTGCTGGAAAAAACGCGGGACCATTGACCTGGCTCTCCAGTATAAAAGCTAACATTCACGAATTAACGGCATTTGGCCAGACATATAACTCGGTATATATTAACGCCACCAACGCCGGTAAAAAATGGAAAGCCAGTGTATCGAGCAAGGAATTATCCGGGAATATTACCCTGCCAATCGATTTATCTACTGCACCCATTGCCATGAAACTGGATAAATTAATACTTTATCCAAAACCAGGCGAGGCAGAATCATCTGATCCACGCGAATGGCCAGCCATGATTATCAACAGTAAACGCTTTGTTTTCGACGATACCGAATACGGTAGCCTATTGCTTTCAACCAGCAAAAGAAGGAATGGTTTATTTCTTGATTATTTTGAGCTTGCAAGACCAATCAACAAAATTACCGGCACAGGGAGCTGGACCTATAACGGCAAAAAACATTCATCCAGTATTAAAGTAAAAAGTGAAAGCATCGATATCGGCAAAACAATGGCCGCAATGGGCTACGCAGACACCATAAAAAATGGCGACGGAACATTCGCAATGGAACTCAACTGGCCCGATATGCCACAAAACGTCTCCAAAAAAATCATCAACGGATCTGTAAAAATAGATTTCTCAGATGGGCAGTTATTAGATATCAGCCCAGGTGCCGGTCGCATATTTGGACTGCTGAGCTTACAGGCACTCCCTCGCCGACTCACGCTTGATTTTAGCGATGTATTTTCCAAGGGTTTCAGTTTTGAAAAAATTCAGGGTGATTTTAATATAGATGCAGGAGATGCATATACCAGCAATTTTCAGTTAAACGGACATGCTGCGTTGATAAATATTTCCGGGCGTGTCGGGCTGGTTGACGAAGATTATGATCAACTTGTTACCGTTATACCCGATGCTGCCAGTGGCGTTCCAATATTAACAATATTAGCTGGTGCAGAACCAATCACAGCCGCTGTAGTATGGACACTAAAAAGTATTTTTCAATCTCAAATCGATGAAGCTGTCACTTTCCAATATACTATTACAGGCAGCTGGGACCACCCAAAAGTAGTCAAAATTCCTAAACCAGAGTCACGTACCCACATCGAAGACGATGAAGAAGAACCTTGATCGCACATAGATCGTTTCAGCGCAATCCCTGGACTCCCCGCAGGACAATGGGGTATATTTAGCCATACCTGCCAGCAAAACTTAAACCTGGAATCCGCAGTTGAACAGCATGAAGAGTGCCTTAGCTATTTCAGTAAACTGACACTGACCTTAAGACAGGACACTCATCAACATGTTAGTATCTCCTCTAAGCGGTCAACTGCGGAATCCAGGTTCAAACAATCCAATGAGCACAGCCAAAACCGGGAGGACATACTTCCGCCAGTTAGCCCCTGTCATTTTATTGTTAACGGTATTCGCTGACACGGCATTGAGTAGTGAAAAAAGCACCAAAATCTACGCCAGTAACTGGGGGAACCCTCAAACCAGCAAGGAAATACTGGCCATGCGACCGCTGGCATCCATTATGCAAAAGTTAACAAGGAACCCTGAAACGGCACTCCATGTTTTATATCCTGGTGACGATAAAGGCATTGAATGGGCAAATGATTTACGTGGATGGCTGATATCACTTGGATTAAAATCAGAGCGTATCATTATGTCACCTGACAGCTATCGTGAAGATATCATAGAGTTGAAACTAGAAAGGAAATATTAATGCAAGTAGCGGCTATACAAATGGCTTCCGGCCCTAATGTCAATGCAAACCTTATCGAAGCAGAAAGACTCATCACACTTGCCGTTGATGCAGGCGCAGGCCTGATTGTATTACCGGAAAATTTTGCATTAATGGGGCAGGATGAATTTGAAAAAGTAAAAATACGGGAAGAATTCGGCAATGGCCAGATTCAGAATTTTTTATCAGACCAGGCCGCGAAACACAAAATATGGCTAGTCGGTGGAACCGTCTCCCTGGTCGCCAGCGAGAAAAACAAGGTGCGCGCAGCATCCCTGGTCTACGATGACAAAGGCAAATGTGTCGCAAGGTATGACAAAATCCATCTATTTGATGTGCATATCGAAGAAAGTAGTGAAAACTACAATGAATCAGAAACCATAGAAGCCGATGACAAGGTCATTGTCGTCGATACGCCCTTTGGCAAACTGGGTTTATCAATTTGTTACGATTTACGTTTCCCGGAACTCTTCCGGCACATGC
>JAUWSG010000113.1 GCA_030610155.1 Gammaproteobacteria bacterium | reverse complement strand
GGAACGCTGGATGCGACTGCCAGGTGGGTGCGCCTGTTAGGGATCGGTAAGGCACAACTGAATATGGAGAAATGGCTGCCTTTGCAAAAAGGCATGAAAATTTAATTAAGGAAGGCTAATTATGACCAGGATATTATTTTTTCTGTTATTAACAATTTTTGTTAACCCCGCTAACGCTTATACGCTGAAATTTACAGAAGCTGATTTGCAGAAACAAGTTTCTGCTATGATGCCTTTGGAAACAAAGCAATTATTCATGACTATTAATATTACCGATCCGGTGGTTAAATTATTAATGAATGAAAATAAAATAAATATCAAAACCAATGTTGAAGCAACTATACCTGGCGGTATAAGAGGGACGGGGAATATAACTATTACGGGAACATTAAGTTATAATAATGAAAAAGGCACTTTCCATTTTAAAGATCCGGTGATCAACGAAATGCATGTTGATAATATAGCAAAAAAATATCAATCTTCAATAAAAGATTTATCTCAGGATGCTATCGTCAAATCGATGTCTGCCAGGCCGGTTTATTCGTTACGCGATGATAATGAAAAGCATAAGTTAGCGAAATCGGTATTAAAATCAATGGTGGTGAAAAACGGGATATTAATTGTAGAGCTTGCCCCTTTTTAAAAAATAAAAGTGCAAGTCCCGAATGGTTCATTGGTTAAGGAACAATAGATCAGCTCCCGTCATTCCGGAATGACGGAGAGAAGGGTTAACCAGATGTTATTCGGGTAAGTCTTCGTATTTTCGTTAAATATTTTTTATTCAACAGGATTCTTGTTATGGAATGGGATGCCTGGTTTACTATCGCAATATTAGTTTTATGCTTCTCGCTTTTGGCCGGGAGCCGGATTGCGCCGGATATAGTTATGATGGCCGGCCTGACACTTTTGTTGGTAGCGGGTGTTATTTCACCCGGGCAAGCATTGTCCGGTTTCGCCAATGAGGGGCTGATTACCGTCGGCACGCTTTATATCGTGGTGACAGGACTGAGAGAGACGGGCGCTATTACCTACCTGGCCCAGTTTGTACTGGGCAAACCCAGATCAATTGGTCAGGCGCAGATGCGCATAACGACGCCAACCGCGCTGATCAGCGCGTTTATGAACAATATTCCTGTGGTTGCCATGATGGTGCCTGTTGCCCATGAATGGGCAAAACGTCATGACCTGTCTGTATCCAGACTGTTAATGCCACTAAGCTATGCGGCCATTGCGGGCGGTACCTGCACGCTGATTGGTACTAGCACTAATCTTGTTGTCAACGGGTTGCTAATGAAAGAAACCGGCAGTGACAGTCTGTCCATGTTTGAAATTGCCTGGGTGGGAGTACCTTGTGTCATTTTGACATTGCTCTATATACGTATTTTCAGTCCATATTTATTGGCTGACAGGCTCCCGGCCATCAGTCATTTTGAAAATGCCAGGGAGTATACCGTTGAAATGCTGATTGAGGTTGGTAGTTCACTGGATGGCAAAACCGTGATCGAGGCCGGACTGAGACAACTGCCTAATCTATTTTTGATTGAAATAAATCGTAATGGTCGAGTACTCCCCGCTGTTTCCTCGCAAGACCAGTTAGCAGGTGGAGACAGGTTGGTATTTGCCGGGGTGATTGACTCGGTCGTGGATTTGCAACACATCCCCGGGTTAAAGCCGGCAACCAATCAGATTTTTAAATTAGATACACCACGGGAAAACAGGGTGTTCATCGAGGCAGTGGTGTCTGACAGTTGTCCCATAGTTGGGAAAACGATCAAGGAAGGCCGTTTTCGTACACTCTATAACGCCGCTATTATCGCGGTGGCGCGTAATGGCGAAAGAATTAACGCCAAACTCGGTGATATTGTTCTTCGATCAGGCGATACATTGTTATTGGAAGCAAGTCCCGCTTTTGTCAGTCAGCAGCGTAATTCCCGTGACTTTTTGCTGGTAAGTTCCCTTGGTGAACCCGGTCCGCCGCGTCACGATAAAATGATAACGGCCTTATTCATCGTTGGCCTGATGGTGGTGCTTGTTGCATCCGGTTTGCTAAGTATACTCAAGGCAGCAATGATAGCCGCAGGATTGATGATTATAACCCGATGCACTACGGGGCGAATCGCGCGGCGCGCGGTGGATTGGCAGGTCATCATTGTGATCGGAGCATCACTTGGTATTGGTAATGCGTTATATGAAACCGGCGCGGCACAGACCCTGGCTAATAACCTGTTAACACTGACCACGAACACCCCCTGGGTCACTTTAATAGTCATTTATGCGATAACGGCATGTTTCAGTTTGATCATCACTAACATCGCAGCTGCCGTCATTATGTTTCCTATCAGCCTTGCGGTTTCCACTCAGTTGGACGTGAGTATTTTACCTTTTGTCATTGCGATAATGATGGCTGCTTCAACGAGTTTTGCTACCCCTATTGGTTATCAAACCAATCTTATGGTGTACGGTCCTGGAGGTTACCATTTTACGGATTATCTGAGGTTCGGGTTACCGCTGACTATACTCGTAGGGTGTCTGACCCTGGTTATTATTCCTTACGTGTGGGTTTTTTAAATGGAACTTGTATAGGTCGATTTACAATGTTTACGCTGGTTATATCGGCGTATATAGCCTCAGCATGCCGCCGGCAGTCTTTTTCCTGATATGTTCCGTTATGATCTTGAAGATTTATCTATTTAGTACAAAAAATTGCGGAAGAACGACAGGTTTTAGTTGGCAGGTTGTTTGAAATTGGTAAACTGTATGTCCAATCACCGTTAATATAAATAGCCCAGGGATCAATAATGAAGAATATATTACAAAAACCATTTATGTTTTTTGTGTATCTGGTTATTGGAATATTGGTCGCTGTCATGATGGTGAAGAGTAAAGCACCATTGCAACACGCTGGTTCTGAAATGCCTAGCAAAATGGTTGAAGTCATCATTGCCAGGAAGATACCTTTCCGGGCTAGCGTGACGGCTTATGGCAATGTTGAGCCATCCATCTTGTTGAAAGGGATGGCAGAAGTGAGCGGCAAAGCCAGTTATGTGCACCCAAAACTAAAACAGGGGAACAGCCTGCCCGCCGGCACGACAGTGGTGCGGATTGATCCGGAAGATTACCAGATCACTTTAAAGCAAACCCAGGCCGATCTTGTTGCTAACCGGTCTTCTTTGAAGCAGCTTGAAGCAGAAGAGAAGTCAACCAGGCTTTCGTTTGGGTTAGCAAAACGAAATCTCAAGGTAGGTGAGCAAGAGCTGGTACGAATACAAGATGTGTTAAAAAAAGGCCTTGTTTCCCGTTCAGCATTAGATACAGAAGAACAAAAAGTTATTTTATTGAGGCAAAAATTAGAAGAGTTGCAAGGACAATTAAATACCTTTGAAAGTCGCAGGTCTTCCGTTAAGGCGAAAATCATTCGTTCGGAACAACAAGTAAAGGGGCAGAAAACGGCCCTGGGACGTACTGAAATCAAATTGCCATTTGATGCGCGTATTGGTGTGGTTTCTATCGAGAAAGGCGAATTTGTCAGTGTTGGTGCGCCATTGTTTGAAGCGCTGGATACAAAAGGCGTGGAAATAAATGCTCAACTGCCTATACGGCATATGCGTGTCCTGATGGGTCATCTGGAAGGAAAAATTCTGGATGGTGAAATGAGTCGTAATGTAGAAGAAATTTTACATTCGTTAAATTTGGAGGCAAGGGTACGTTTAGTCGGTGATATGCCGGCAGCACATTGGCAAGCGCGGGTGCTGCGTTTAAGTGAAGCCATCGATCCAACACGACGAACCTTAGGTGTTGTTGTGGGTGTGGATCACCCCTATGAAAAAGTCATTCCCGGTAAGCGCCCGCCCTTACTAAAAGGTATGTACACTGCAGTTGATCTATTCGGGCCGGAACACAATGCAATGGTTGTGCCGCGTAAGGCTATTCATCAAGGCCGTGTCTATGTCGCAGATATTCAGAACCAGTTGGTCATCAAGCCTGTCAAATTGAAGTTTTATCAAGGTGACATTGCTGTTATTAGTGATGGAATTGAAGAGGGTGAAAGAATCATAATAAATGATTTGATCCCGGTTATAGAAGGTATGCCGCTGGAGCCCGTATTGGCAACTGAGTATGCCGATAAATTGTTAAAATTATCAGCGGGTTTATTACAAAACAATTTACAAGACAATGGCGAAATTAGTAGCGATGCCGACATTGGCGGGAGTGTTGGAGAGTGATACGCTATTTTGTTGCGCATCCCACTGCAGCAAATATTTTCATGACGGTCATTATTTTATTGGGCCTGGTTGCATTACCCACTCTTAATAAAGAAACCTTTCCGGAAATTAAAACAAACAAAGTAAAAGTCAGCGTTTCTTACCCGGGCGCGGGGCCAAATGAAGTGGAAGAGGGTATCTGTAATCGTCTGGAAGATGCTACTGATGGCATCAGCTTTCTCGAAGAGCAGGTTTGTGTAGCGCGCGATAATATTGGCATCTTGACGCTTGATATGCAGGAAGAGGGAGATTTAAAGCAGTTTGTCGACGACATTAACTCCGCCATCGATAGTATCACTGAATTTCCTGATAATGCTGAAGAACCTGTCATTGAAGAGCTGGGTCGAACTGAAGCAGTGGTCAGCGTCGCGATTAATGCGAATTTGACTCAACCGGAGTTGAAATCCCTGGCTGAATATTATCGCAATCGTTTGCTCGCGTTGCCTGATGTGCCCATTGTTACTGTTACCGGTTTTTCAACCCATCAATTGAGTGTGTTAATAAAGCCTGAAATATTGCGCCAATATCAATTGAGTATACAGGATGTTGCCAACCTGATTAAAGATCAGGCTATTGATTTGCCTGCCGGCACATTAGAGACCCGTGAACAAATTTATCAAATACGTTTTAAAAATGAACGTACGACTGTAATTGAATTGACTGACCTGGCTATCCTTGACACTGAAAAAGGCGGGCATTTGCGCTTAGGTGATATCGCAACGATTCGTGATGATTTTTCAGATGAAGAGGTAAGGACCGATTTAAATGGTAAGCCGGCTGCCGTATTGAAAGTAAGTAAAAACAAATCTGATGATACGCTGACAGTGTTTAATGCGGTAAAACAATTTGTTGATGAAGAAAATGGCCGTTTACCTGAAACAACCCGTTTGGTTATTACGCAAGACTCTGCCTCGATTGTGCAAGATCGCTTAAGTCTGCTGGTCAGAAACGGCTTGCAAGGCCTGGTTTTGGCATCGCTGGCATTATTTCTTTTCTTTAATTGGCGCTACACATTCTGGGTTGCGCTTGGATTGCCTATATCGTTTATTGGTGGTCTGGCGGTAATGAGTCTGGTTGGCGTCAGTATTAATATGATTTCTATGGTCGCGTTGTTGATGGCTATAGGCATCCTGATGGATGACGCCATTGTAATTTCTGAAAGTATCGAAGCGGAACACAGTAAAGGAAAATCACCAATACATGCTGCAGTCGATGGCATTCAGAAAGTCACCCGGGGCGTTTTATCATCTTTTATAACTTCGGCTGTTTTATTTGGAAGTCTGCTCTTTCTAAAAGGTGATATGGGCCAGGTGATGGGTGTGATACCTATCGTACTTTTGTCCGTGTTAACGATCAGTTTGATTGAGGCATTTTTGATTTTACCTCATCACCTGAAGCACTCGTTGGAAGGATATCACAAAGATAAAAATCCTCAATGGCGGATAAAATTTGAAGATAAATTTGAAGTGCTCAGACTTAAAGTGGGCAGGCTTGCTGATCTTGCGATTCGTTATCGCTATTTGACTCTCGGTAGTGTGATGGCATTGTTAATTATGACTATAGGATTGATACCTGCCGGGATTGTTAAATTTAAAGCTTTCCCGGACATTGAGGGCAACATTCTTGAGGCAAAAATATTAATGCCACAGGGGACGCCGTTTTCGCATACGGAAAGTGTTGTTAAAGAAATGTTGAAAAGTCTGGAACAAACCCGCCAACAACTGCCGCCAGAAGATAATGAGGAACTGGTCAGGAATATCCAGGTGTCATACAGTACCAATACTGATGCGGGCGAAGAGGGCGTCCATTTAGCCACCATTAGTTTAGATTTGCTGGATGCTGAAAAGCGAAATACCTCATTAAATGAGCTACGGCGACTTTGGTCTGAGCTAAGTCCGACTATTCCGGGTGCTATCGCCATTCAGTTTAAAGAGCCCAAGCTCGGCCCGGCCGGAAAAGCGATCTCTATTCGTTTACAAGGTGAGAACCTCGATCAACTTTCAAAGGCGTCCTGGGAATTGCAAAACTGGTTGAGTGGTTATCCTGCTGTATCAAATGTGATGGATGATTTGCGACCCGGTAAACCGCAGTTCAGTGTCAGCCTTTATCCAGGTACATTGTCATTCGGGCTTGATGCACAAAAGATTTCGTCACAATTGCGCGGGTCCTATCAAGGTATAAAAGTCAGTGATGTCTATGAAGGTCGAGAGGCATACGAAATTAATGTTAAGTTGGATATTGATCCTGCGAGTGCCTTGAGTGATTACGGTAAGTTAGCCGTGTTCTCGAAGGATGGTACAGATATTCCTTTAGCTGCTATTGCGAACATTAAAGAAGAACGGGAATTTTCACGTATCACCAGGGTTAATCACCAACGCACAGTGACAATCACTGGCGATATAGATGCTGAAATTGGTAATACCAACGAAATTATTGCTGATACAAAAAATCGTTTTCTGTCTGAGCTAAACAATAAATACCCTGACTTATTTATCAGTCTCGAGGGTGAAGTCAAGAACAGTAAGGAAACTAATGCTTCAATGATATCAGGGTTTATTCTTGGGATTGCAGGTGTTTATTTATTGCTGTGTTTACAATTCCGTAATTATCTGGAGCCGGTAGTCGTAATGATTAATATCCCCCTGGCGTTGATTGGGGTGATATGGGGCCATCTTTTTATGGGGCTTGATCTGACTATGCCCAGTATGATTGGATTTGTTTCGCTTGCAGGTATTGTTGTCAATGATTCAATTTTGTTGGTTGAATTCGTCAAGTTACGATGCCGTGAAGGGATGGGATTACATGCGGCAGCGGGTCAAGCCGTACGCGACCGCTTTCGTGCGATATTTCTGACTTCCATAACAACAGTCGCAGGCATGTTACCGCTGCTTTCGGAAACCAGTTTACAGGCGCAGGTCCTTGTTCCACTGGTGGCCAGTGTTGTGTTTGGTATGCTTTCTTCAACGGTGTTGATTCTGCTGGTGCTGCCAGCCAGTTATACGATTTTAGAAGATTTTGGTTTTGTCGAGATTGGTGAAGTTGAAGAAGACCGGGTGCAACCCGATCTTGCCAGTCAACCGTAATATAAATAACATTGACTGATTCAGGATATTCGCACCTGTCAAACACCTGCCCCTGCCTGTGATATTGTAGATATTTAGCCGATTATAAGGCTTGTCTCTCCCTTTAGAGGTATTCGTTTACCCGCTCCCGGGGAATAGACTTTATTACTCTCATACTTTGCTATACATTTATAGTTAACTTTTATAAAACAGACAAACCTTTTCAAGAGTGAAAGAATATGCGTCCAGCCCATTTATTAACGGTACTTGGCATAGAGTTTCAAAGTACTCTTGACGGGCATCACACCCCCGTGATGTTGTGGGGCCCACCGGGTATCGGAAAATCGCAAATGGTTGCGCAGGTTGCTGAGGAACAAAATATTGATATGATCGATATTCGTTTGTCTCAAATGGAGCCTAGTGATTTGAGGGGAATCCCCTTTCGAATAGAAGATCGTGTGGAATGGGCCGTGCCCTCAATGTTGCCCGACAGTAAACGTCATGGTGTTCAGGGAATATTATTTCTCGATGAGATCACCTCTGCGCCACCCAGTGTTTCTGCCGCGGCCTATCAGTTGATTCTTGATCGTCGACTGGGTGATTACCAGGTGCCTGACGGTTGGGCAATATTTGCTGCCGGGAACCGTCAAGGGGACCGCGGCGTCACCTATAGTATGCCGGCACCGTTAGCGAACCGGTTTTCACATTATGAAGTCGATACGCATTTAGATGACTGGGTCGCCTGGGCGTTTAAAAATGACATCGATGAGCGCATTATTGCTTTTGTACGATTTCGCCCTGAGTTATTGTTTGATTTTGATCCCGCACATAATCCCGTTGCTTTTCCTTCGCCGCGCTCCTGGGAATACAGCCATCGGGCGCTAAAAAAATTTATGGATACGCCGGATTTGCTATTAGGCAGTTTGCAGGCCTGTGTTGGACAGGCGGCAGGTATTGAATTAAAGGCGTTTATCGATAATCTTGACAACATGCCTGACCTTGAGGCCATCGTACGTGGCGAAAAAACTTCAGTCCCCAAAGAAATCGATCTGCAGTATGCGGTTGCGACGGCGTTGGTGGGTCATGCGATTCGTGCGAAAAATACCGATGATGCACAGGAAAAATTTGGCCACATTCTAAACTATGCGCAAAAAATGCCACAACGAGAAATGGGTGTGATGTTGGTGTCTGATATGCATAGGGCGATTGGACAGGATTTGTTTTCAGTTCCACAATTTTCGCAATGGGCGAACTCCATTGCGGATGTAATGATCTATTAAATGATTGAAAATGGCCGACGAGGATGTGAAAAATAAACTGGTTGCCGCGCGCACCCGGTTAATTATTGAGAAACCGTTTTTAGGTACTCTGGTATTACGTTTGCCATTAGAACTCGCCAATCCGCAATGGTGTAAAACCACGGCTACCGATGCCCGTAAAATATTTTATAACGCGCAATATATAGCGCAACTGGATATCGATCAGACGCAATATGTGTTGGCGCATGAGGCTTTGCATTGTGCGTTGTCACATTTTGCCAGGCGTCACCATCGTGATAAACATCGTTGGGATGTTGCCTGCGATTATGCGATTAATCCTTTGCTTGTTAATGATGGCCTAAAACCACCGCCAGGTACTTTGCTGGAAGATGGCTTTGAGGGTATGACTGCCGAAGAGATTTATCCCTCAATTGAAGAGAACTGTGACGATATGCCGATGGACCGTCATGTTTATGATGAGCAGGATCAGGCAGATAAAGGTCGAGGTAGTGGTGACCCCAAAGAAGATAGCCCGCCAAACCCGTCTCCTCAAACTCAACCGAAACAACAATCTGACGCACCCGACGGGGGGCAGGATAATAAACAGCCCGGGGGCGAAAACAGCAAAGGCGCGTCGCAGCCGCCGCCGTTAACAAAGACGGAACAAGGTAATCTTGACACCCAATGGCAACAGCGTTTGGCGGGTGCGGCGCAAACCGCGATGCAGGCAGGCAAACTGGGGGGTGACCTGGCGCGCATGGTTGAGCATTTTTTACAACCGCAATTGTCGTGGCGCAATTTATTAGCTCAATTTGTATCCTCAGTCGCAAGGGATGATTATAGTTATGCGCGCCCATCGACACGTAGAGGTGATCCTGTTGTGTATCCCAGTTTGCGCAGTGGACAAATAAATATTGTAGTTGGCCTGGACACCAGTGGTTCGATATCTGATAACGAACTTAGTGAGTTTTTAAGCGAGGTTGATGCTATTAAAGCGCACAGGCGCGCGCGTATTGTATTCCATGCCTGTGACTCGGAGCTGTCTGATGATGGGCCCTGGACGTTTGAACCCTGGGAAGAATTCACAATGCCAAAACAATTCGAGGGGGGAGGGGGAACGGATTTTAATCCAGTGTTTG
>JAUWSG010000110.1 GCA_030610155.1 Gammaproteobacteria bacterium | reverse complement strand
TCTGTTTTCCCGATTAGTCGGTTCCCTTTTCAGTTAAATTATTCATCCAGCCATAATGAAACGGAAAATTTTTCCAATACGGCAGATGGCGCCACAACGATTAATACCGTTTCCGACACGACCCGGCTTGGTTTTCAGCAGGCCTATACGACACGTGATCTGACGCATTTTAACTTCTTTTATACTATTTCTGATTATGAATCTGATTTCAGTAATTATAAAAACAATATTGGTGGAATTCGAGTTAACAAGGCCTTTTCCAGACAGCGCTATAGTATTGATGGCAACTATGTGAAGAATGAGCAGCAGGATGTAGGATCAGAGTCGGTCAATTACTCCCTGTCCGGCGCGCATAGTTATTTTCCCAGTACAGAATTAGGTATCACCTCCTTGATCAGCTCCTCATTTGCAAATAGTAAATCTGCATTTAGCACCTCAGAGCTGGATTCCAGTGTGAGCCAGGTCTCGTCCAGTGTTTCCTGGCGCCCCCGGCATAAACCATATTCACTGTCAGGTGCCATCAGGTTTACGCAAACAGAAACAGACAGTATTTTCAGTACTAATAAAACCAATGCGGTGGGTACTGGTGCGACCTTGACCTATCAGTTTAGCCGGCAAACACGAGGTACGTTTGACGCAAATGTCACTATTAATGAATCAGATGGCCGACAATCATTGGTGGCGACACAAAATGCGAATCTTGGTTTTTTTTCCACCCCGTTGCCGATCATTGGTTTTTTCTATAACTGGAATATTGGCGGTGCCGCAAGCAACGCCGCGACGAGACTTGACGGTGATCCTGATGCGGCGATACCCGTGCCGGATGTTGATACATCCTCACAGAGCTTAGGGGCATCATTTGGCCATTCTGCGACCAAAAACTGGTTATTCAGCAAGGGTAATTTAAATCTGAGCCTTTCACAAACCATGAGTGCAACCAAGTCATTTTTTGATGATCCCGCTGATTTGGGCTTACCTGTGCCACCTGTGCCTGACCCGGTGTTGGAAAACCTGGATGAAATCGTTAAATCCCTGGCATCAGGCATTAATTTCGGTGGCAGCCATTTTGGATTTGGTGGTTCGACACTCATGAACACACAATTAACGGATACCCGTACATTTATTGATGAGGGTGTTAGCTTCCAGATGGTGACCTTTTCTCTCTCAAGGAACCAGGGGATTAATCGCCTGAGTTCGGCCTCTGGTAATCTCTACCTGCAGGCCAGTCGCACAGATGATCCCCGGTTTCTGGGGGGTATTGAAACAGTTAAATCGGGTTCAGTTGCGTTTGCTTACCAGCATGTCCGTGCATTTGGCATTTATGCCCTGGTCTATCAATCCACACTGGAACAGCAGAGTTTTCTCACATCCAGCACGGAAAAGGGAAATATTGAGTGGTTGAATACATTTTCCTATGCAATTGGTTTATTATCGTCGAAAATGAGTTATCGGATCATTCAGGCGCCGGATGGCTCTCAGACGACATCATTTAATTTTCAGGCTACACGAAGCTTCTAGAGTGGTGTAAGATCACGGATATTCAGGAAAGTTGCTATTTCTTAGTATTTTAATAAAGTATTTGGTGTTATTTTAATAAACGTACGTCTAATAATCATACGAAAGGGGAGTTGGGGAGATATGAAGTTAAGTCTGGACTTTATAGTGAAATGGAAGGCGATTTTATTCGCTTTAATGGGGAGTGTGGCGATTATCATGATTCCACAATCTGCGCCGGCAGAGTACGCTGATGTGGTGATCAATAATTATGCAGATGCGGCCGGTATGCGACCGGCAGTGTTTCCTCACTGGTATCATCGTATTCGTTTTCGTTGCAAAGTTTGCCATGCGGATCTGGGCTTTAAATTCAAGGCTGGCGGCAACAAAATCACAATGGCCAAAATCATTGACGGGCAATTTTGTGGCGCCTGCCATAACGGTGAAATTTCCTGGTCGGTAGAGAACTGTGGTATGTGTCATTCAGGCATACCTGGTACACCAACACAGATTCATGGCAGCACCATTCAGAAATTGGTCGCACCGCAGTATAAAGCGTTGTCAGATAAGAAACGCGTGCAATAGGGGGAAGGGAAAAGAAAATGACTATAATTAAAATATTACCTTTAAAACAAGTACCGTCAAAACTAGCGGTTATTGCCTTGATTTGCCTGTTTGCGATTGTCAGTAATGTCAATGCGGCTGAAACAGGTGCAACCAAGAAATCAATGAAATTAAAACCGGTTCAAGGCCAGTCAGACAAAGTCAGCAAGGCCAATGTTTTTAACCGTCTGTTGAAAAAAGATAAAAACAAAAATGCACCACCAGCCGAAGATGGCATACATGATCCTGCTAATGAAGGTTCACATGTATTGCAGCCTCCCAAGGTCGCCTATGTCGGCTTACCTACGACAGAATTCGGCAACTATGTTGACTGGGTGCAAGCATTGCAAAAGGGCTATCTGAAACCACGCTATGACCGTATGGACCCGAAGGTTGAGCCACTGGTGATGGACCTGGATATTGTCCGGCCAGTAAAAGCTTCTATGCCGGATGTGGTGTTTCCTCATAAACCTCATACCCAATGGTTGCATTGCTCAAATTGTCATCCGAAGATATTTATTCCGCAAAAAGGGGCAAACCAGATCAATATGGCGGCCATTATGTTGGGCGAAAAGTGCGGTGTTTGTCACGGCAAGGTTTCCTTCCCGATTACGACAAAATCATGCAAAAAATGCCATTCCAAGCCTAAACCAAAGAACTGGAAACCACCTTTAAGTCAGGCCAGCGTCAAAAATCCATGGAGATAGTTAAGTTATAAACTTGACTGATTTTCTCTAGTAATAGTAGCGGTGCAGGTTTAATACTTGCACCGCTTATTTTTTAAGTAACTTTTGATTAATCAAAATGCTTATTGGCCGATAATAGTGGGAGGTGCTTGCGAGGATTGCTGCGCTGATCGTGTTATATAATCTAGAATGGAATAAACAGCTCTTTTAGACCAATTTTCAGGTGATTGTCGATGAATTCAAAATTTTTACTCATTATTTCCTTTGTAGTCTTATTTGGTGCTTCAGCATGCAGCACAACCGAGACCCTACCGGACGAGCAGCAGCCAGAAGCCGCAGCAACACCGGAAACGGCCGCGGCCGGTTCTCAGGCGGCAACTGCCAATCAAGATGAAAAAGTACCATCACAGGCCAAATCTGTAGAGGATAGCGCTGCTGCGGAGACCTCGGAGCCCATCGTCATGGTTCAACCTTTGCCAGAGGCGGCGGCAATCCCTGAAGCAGAGGCCATGCCGGCGGATGTTAGCCCTGAAGTTCAACCTGCGCCTGTTGTTGTAGAGGCTGATGTTGTAGAAGCTGATGTTGCAAAAGCTGAACCCGAAGTGATAGCAAAAATTGAAAAGCCGGCGTCGGTTGTGCCACCCGTGCCCGCCATCGACTTTGAGAAGAAAGGGGCAAATGAATTTATTATTACGGTGGCAAAAAAAGATGCCACACATCCTTCATTTGGTAAGGGCCACCATTTAGGTTTCCTGCTGGATAACGTACAGGGAAAACCGGTTGTATTACGCCGTGGTGAACTTTACAAGTTTGATGTGCGAACTGATCCATTGCACGATGTGTATTTTTCTACCAGTCCGGTTGGTTGGGGTGGCGGCGTTGTGATCGGTGATGAAATAAAAGGCCAGTTTACCTATAAAGGTGTTATTGATATCACGCCTTCTGAAAAAACCCCGGATGTGATTTATTATCAATGCCGCAACCACAGCACCATGGGCGGCAAACTGTTTGTTGTGAATAAAAACACATCGCAGTCTGAAGCTGACAAATTACTGGCCAGTGTCAAATCAGGCAAACCTTCGACGGCTAAAACAGTCAAGGTCTCCCCGGCGAAAGTAAAACAGAAATTAACCTTTGCGGATATGATGCTGATGTCAGCAGGGACAAAACGCGTGATGGCGAGTGACAATGCTGAAGCTAAAGCGATGCTGGATTCAGCCAAACAAAAAATAGGCGCGGCACGTCAAAACCTTGATGCAGGGAAAAATGAAAGCGCATTATTGCTGGCGGATGAAGGTTTGCGCCTGGTCGGATCTGCATCCCGCCTGGTGCCCAGTGAAGAAGTATTGCAGGAGCAAAATGAGCGTTATCTGGAGCTGGTTGACGCCGTTAAAAACTTCGAGCAGTCACACAAGATAACCACCAAGTCCGTGACTAAAAGCCACGGCGAAAAGTCAGTTGTTGATTATGATAAAAAGCAAGTGAATGCATTATTGACTGAGGCAAAAGGGTTTGCTGACAAACGCCAGTATATGAAAGCCATACCACAGGTCGAAAAAGCAGAGTTGATTGTGACAAGTGCAATTAATATGATGCTGGATAGCAAGACACTTGTGTATGACGTGAAATTTGATACTGCAGAAGATGAATACGCTTACGAATTACGGCGCTTTACAAGCTATGAAGAACTGGTCCCGGTTGCAATTGAAAGGAAAAGGCCGGCACCTGGCGCGGTGAAACTGATGGATGGTTTTGTTAAAAAGGGCAGAAGTCAGCGGGCTGATGCTATTAAGAAAGCGGAAGAAGGCGATTATCCGACCGCTATTGCGATGATGTTATCTGCTACTACTCAAGTCAGGCGTGCTTTACGGATCGCAGGGGTTCAGTAGTCAGCTTATAAATATTGTGCACGGGTATTTCCATTTGACAAAGGTGGAATATAGCTCACCCGGGTGAATTTATGGCCATAATAAAAATATAACTCGTATACCAGTGAGGGATCTTGGCAGCTTAAGATCCCTCACTGGCGTTCGGGAGGGCACAAAGCAATCAGGGTTAATAGAAACCCGGGTGTTCAGGTATAATAAGGCCTTAATCATGTGAGAGATTTTGCCGGTTTGCGGATTTATGGCATAAATATGTGTATAAAATTAAGCAGTTTTTATACAATATCAGCATTAAGAAAAATGGGTGAGAATAAGGAATGTCAGTGTACAGTGTGATTGCGAAGTTTTTACTGGTTGTTGCATTAGTCGTTGTTGTTGGACAGGCTGTGGGTGAGGAAGGCACGGGCCATTTTCAATTACATGGTGATGTTGTCAATATTGCGGATGATGGTATCCATGACCCGACGAATGATGCGGTGAAGATCCTGCAACCGCCTGCTGAAGCGATGGCCAATTTCCCGCGAGATGCGCGTGGCGTCATAAACTGGGTAGAAACGCTTGATCAAGGTTTGATCTCCCCTCGAACAGGTTTGACCGGTACGGAAAAAATGCACGCAGTTGATTTTGATGTGATCTTCAGGAACACCGCGTCTATGCCGTATGTTCGTTTCCCTCATTTTCCGCACACAAAATGGTTAACATGCAAAAATTGCCACCCGGGTATTTTCCTTCCGCAACGCGGCGGAAACTTTGTGACCATGGCCGCTATTATTGAAGGGAATTATTGTGGTGTGTGTCATGGCAAAGTGGCTTTTCCTCCGCTGGAATGTAATCGATGTCATAGTGTGCCACGCGAGAGTGTGGGTTTGCGTTAGACTTACGTTAGACTCATGTTAGTGAATACTGGTCGGCTTTTCTGAAATTTGGATGGCTACATGACCATGTGATTATGACATTACGATAAAACAAATAAAATCCAAATTCAGTTATTCACAAACAGTGATTGGAGATTTTAGCCATTAAGACTTCGTTTCACACTTTTACCAGAACGTCCTTCCTGCTGCTCATTGGCTGCATATTTCAAACCGGGTTGTTAACGGGTTGCAGTGTTGCTGATCTCCAGTTTATGGCAACAGAAAATCCGGAAGATAATATTCATGCCACCCGCTTTCGCAACAGCGATGAACCGGAAGTACTTATACCTGTGGAGAGTATTCACGGTGGTGCCGCATTCAAGGCCGGTGCAATGAGTGAGTTTGCGCGAATAATGGTAGGCGGGGATGGCGAAATTATTAAATTTCAAAAGCCCATTGCGGTGGGTGGATATGGGAATTTTCTTTATGTGCTGGATGGAGAATTAATAGCGGGTGAGAGTATTCAGCTGAGAAATACGACAACAAATTCATTACGCATTACAGAGAGAGGCGCGGCTGTTTATCGTTATAGCCTGACGGACAAAACGATAGAATTACTCGGACAGGTGGGCCAGCATATGAAAGGCGTGGCAACAAATATTTATGTAGAGCCTGACTTGAGCTTTTACATTGCTGACCCTGTTGGTAAGCGTGTTTTATATTTTGGCAAGAACGGTAATCTCATTCGTGAATACGCAGATCTGGTCAATCTGTCCCGGCCAATTGATGTGCTGGCGGATGATATGACCGGGAATGTTTATGTTGCTGATGGCAGTTTCAGTCACGTAGTGGTGTTCAGTAAACTAGGTACACCCATGCGTGCTATCGGGGGGCGAGGTACCGGGCCAGGTAAGTTTCGCGCGATAACCGCCATTACCAAAGGGCCTGATAACACATTATTTGTTGCTGACAGGCTCGAATTACCGGTTCAGGAATTAAGTATGGGTCTGGGTGACATGGGGCAATACAGGTATAGCCTGGGGCTGGGTGAAGTCATATGGCCTACCGCGGTGGCTATTGACAGGGAACGGCGTGTTTATGTCAGTGATAAATCGGATAATACAATAAAGGTGTTTGACGAAATACGGCTCATTGCAACGCTGGGTGGCACCGGGTCCGCGCCAGGTCGTTTTCGTTTAATTACTGATATGTGGATGTCGAAACAACAACGTCTGTATGTCGCGGACAGTTTAAACAGGCGTGTTCAGGTATTTGACGTCGTACCCGAAGAAGGTCTGGACAAGGATTTATTCGTAATACCGTGATATTGACTGAAAAAAAAACATGAAAATAAAATACCTGATTGTATTTTTTGCATTGCTAGTATCCCTTGTTGTTCTTTCCGGTTGTGCGGGAACCGCAAAAACCGACTCTGTCCTGCGATACAAGGTTGAAGGTGAATCAAAGGTCTGGCCTGAGGAACCTGATGTCCCGCGTTATAAATACATCGGTGAGCTGACCGGTGAGAATAATATTTATAATGAAGGAGAGGGTTCAGTTACCCGTTTCTTCAAGTGGTTGGTGGGTTTGGCCTCCCGAGACGATCAGATAGTCTTGCAACGGCCACAATCCGGTTTTGTTGATGAAGCACGACGGCGAATTTACGTAACGGATATCAGTCGTCAGGCAATTTTTGTTTTTGACGAGGCGGCAGGTGAATTGATTATTTGGGATCAGGCCGGTGTCGAAGGCGATGTCCGTTTCCTGGCCCCCATCGGAATCGCACCAGGTGATAACGGCGAGTTGTTTGTTGCTGACGCTGAGCTTGGCATCGTCGTCAGGCTGGACAGCAATGGCAAGCCCATCAGTAATTTTGGTAGAGGCATCCTGAAAAGACCGACCGGCCTGGCCCGGGATGCGCGCAACAAACGTGTTTTTGTTGCCGATACCCATGCTCACAATATAAAGATATTCGATGATGCGGGCGAGTTGATCGATGTCATCGGGCAGCGTGGCGAGAAATCAGGTGAGTTTAATTTCCCTATTTATCTTAGTTATTTCAAAGATCAGCTGTATGTGACTGATTCCATGAATGCCCGTGTACAGGTGTTTAGCCAGGAGGGTGATTTTGTTAGTAAATTTGGCAAACGTAGCCTCAATATGGGGGATTTTTTGCGGCCCAAGGGTATAACCGTAGACAATGAAGGGCATATTTACGTTGTAGAATCTTATTATGATTATTTGTTAGTATATAATAATTCAGGAGAATTTCTGCTGCCGATCGGCGGGACGGGATCGGGAACAGGTCAGTTTTATTTGCCGTCGGGCGTTTGGTCTGATTCGAGGGATCGCATTTACGTTGCTGACATGTTCAATGGGCGTGTGGTGATATTTCAGTACTTGGGCAATCCCGGTTAGAGGTGCGGCTGGACAGTTATTTTTGACTTTATTGGTTGGTTTTTTGCAGGACTGGCCGTAGCGTAAAAAGGTTAAAGACTCTTGCGCATAAGGTTAAAGATAGTGGCCAGATTGGACGCTAACACAATGATATGATTAGTCAGAGGGCGTAATGATGGTGAGGGACAGAATTTCAGATTTATCTGCCGTCTCGGTATTTTTTACCGCAATTTTGATTTGTTTTCTTGCTGTTAACGCATTGCCAGGATTGATAAGCGATGCTCAAGCGGCAAGGATCTCTGATATCTCAGGAACCAAGCATAATTTTTCTGCGACGGCTGCTCCGGGCATACCCGGTGGTGGAAGCCGTATTGTTTCCGCTATCACAGAAACCCAAATTTGTGTGTTTTGTCATACCCCCCATGGTGCCGCCCAGACTGAAGGGCCGTTATGGAACAGGCAGCTTTCTGGCGCGCAATATTCGACGTACAGTTCCGGCTCACTGGATTCCGCCGTTGGCCCAGGCCAGCCTTTACAGCAACCTACCGGAATTTCCAAACTTTGTTTATCTTGCCATGATGGCACGATGGCCGTTGGCGCAGTGAATGTGTTAAACGGTCGTTTTACGGACCGTAATCCTCAGACAGAAGATATCGCCATGAGAGGCACCAGTGCCGGAGGAAGAATGGCGGAAGGCGAAGGCAAAACCACCGGTTTTACCCGATTTATTGGTACAGATTTAACCAACGATCACCCTATATCGATGACCTATGATACCAACCTGGCAAACCGGGATGGTGAAATGCGTAATCCCAATGCGGAATCACATCTGGGTACCCGTGTTCGTGGCCAACCCGCACCCGTTGTGCCATTAATGGACGATTCAGGTGGGCAAGGCCAGGTGCAATGCAATACTTGCCATGATCCACACATCCGTGATGATGATCCATCAAATCCAAACATCAAATTTTTACGTCTGAACCGCTTACAGCTCAGTCGACCCGCGGGTGTGGCGTTTGACCCCGGCAGTCCGGTGGGCAGTAGTGGTGACATCATTTGCCTGGCTTGCCATGTAAAAGCCGGCTGGGTGGATTCTGCGCATGCCAATCCGGATGTCGGTAACAAGGTCTACACTGCGGCAGCGGCAAGCGTGCGCGAGTTTGCAAACGGTACACAAGTCTGGGAAACCGCCTGTCTGGCCTGCCATGATACGCACACGGTACAGGGCGCACGTCGTTTAACGCGTGAAGGCACTGATGGCCCGACGATCAATGTTGGCGGTGTACGGATCAAGCAGGGCGGTCGGCCGGCGATTGAAGAAACCTGTTATGCCTGTCATTCATCAGATGGCAATACACTTACACAGCAAGGCCTGGGGACCGATGTGCCCGATATCAAGACTGATTTCACCACCTTGAGAACCCATATGCCGATCACCACGACCGATCAGAACAACGGCGCTAACAGTCCTGAAGAAGTGCATAATATTGGTGATGCCGGGGGGATTGCTCAGGCAGGTAAAGACTTTATTGAATCGCCGGCGCGTCTGGCAATGCGTCATGCTGAATGTACCGATTGCCATAATCCGCATCGGGTCATTAAAAATCGACTGTTTAATCGAAACCCGGCGAACCCAGGTCCGGCAGGTACACATCCGCATAATCAAGGCGACCTAGTTGGGGGCAGGCACACGAATATCGCCTCGGGTGTGTTGAGGGGGATATGGGGAGTAGAGCCGACTTACGGCACCGCAGATTTTCATGCAACGCCCAGTTCCAATATTACTTTTACAGTAAAACGTGGCAGCCCGGGGATCAATGAGCCGGTGGGGAATCCGGAGAGGCATGATGGAAATGCCAGTCCGTTCGTGACACGCGAGTACCAGGTTTGTCTCAAGTGCCACTCGAATTATGCTTATGGTAATAATCCGCCGATGCT
>JAUWSG010000158.1 GCA_030610155.1 Gammaproteobacteria bacterium | reverse complement strand
ATTTAGAGTAGCGCATTTTACCATGCCTTGGGGCAATTAAAGGTCACGGTCTTTCCGGTCGTCCTGCCCTCACGAGGGTCGCTCCAGGCATCGCTTCGGACTCCTGTCCTCTCGCGAAATAAGTACGTCCATGTACAAATCCATGCCTTCCTGCGACACTCGCACATCCATGTGCAGCGTATAAGGGTGCCAGTTTGCTGATTTGGGGGCTTTGTTTTTATTTTGGGGCAATTGAAGGTCAGGCGGTCACTCCACACATCCATGTGTTCCCGTGACATAAGGCCATCCATGGCCAAATCCTGCCCTTTCGAGACATAAGCGTGGAAGGTTGGAGGTTAGGGGGTTTTGTTAGAGGCCTTGGGGCAATGGGAGGTCACGGTCTCTCCGCACGTCCATGTGCTCCCGAGACATAAGCACTTCCCTGTGCAAAAAAATAAGTAACACGGGGCGTTGATTTTTATCTAAAATATATAAAGGAATGGTTCAATTTTGCCGATAGAAAATATAGATAGCTTTTCTAGGGTATTGGGCAAGGAATATACGATTATTAGTTAATTTCTTATACATTACAGCGCTTGCTCAATATTCGGAGCTGTATTTAGTTGAAGACCTGTTTGCGAAGCAAGTATTAAAAAAATGGCTGCCAACGCTCAAAGTGATTTATTGAAATTTTTAACAGACAGCAGTTATCTGTTTGCAGCTAATGCCCCTTTCATCGAAGAACTCTACGAAAATTATCTGGATGATCCCGCTTCAGTTTCTGAGGATTGGCGAGCTTTTTTTGATCGCTTGAATCAGGCTGTGAGCAAGGCAGCCCCCGGAGAGTTTGATCATCGGGAAATTCGACAGTCTCTTGCTGATGTTGTGCCTGGTGTAAAACGCACAACGCCCACAACGCCCACAACGCCCACAACGCCCACAAGGGTTTCACTGAAACCGGAAATATCACCTGTTCAACCCACTGACAGGTTTGCGGCATCGGTAAAAGTTGTTCCTGGTGTAAACGCAGATGCGGTCAAAGAAACCGTTTCTCGTGAGGCGACAATATTACATGACGAAAAACAGGTGGCGGTCCTTCAGTTAATTAATGCTTATCGGTTTCGCGGCCATCAGATGGCCGATACAGACCCTATCAATCTTCGAGGCACTGTGTCTGTCCTGGATCTGGATCCGGCATATCACAATTTATATGAAGCTGATATGCACAAAGTATTTAATACCGGTTCTTTAGTCGGCCCGGAAATGGCAACACTGGAAGAAATTTTAAATGTATTGCAGGACACCTATTGTGGTCACATCGGTTCTGAATATATGCATATGACCAGCACAACGGAAAAACGCTGGATTCAGGAACGTCTTGAATCAGTAGGGGGGCAACCTGTTTTTGATGTTGGAGTAAAAAAACAAATCCTGGAAAGACTGGTTGCGGCTGAAGGGCTGGAGAAATTTCTGCATGTCAAATATGTGGGCCAAAAGCGATTCTCTCTTGAAGGCGGTGAAAGTCTGATACCGTTATTGGATAATCTGATTCAGCGTTCGGGCGAAAAGAACATCAAAGAAGTTGTTGTCGGTATGGCGCATCGTGGTCGCCTGAATGTGTTGGTTAATATTGTTGGCAAGTCGCCTAACGATTTGTTTAAGGAATTTGAAGGTAATGTTCAGGGGGGTAATGGATCAGGTGATGTTAAATATCACCAGGGTTTTTCTTCTGATGTCGAAACGCCGGGTGGGCCAGTTCATCTGACACTCGCATTTAATCCTTCTCATCTTGAAATTATCAACCCTGTTGTTGGTGGCTCTGTGCGAGCACGGCAACATAGGCGGCGTGATACCGAGGGTAACCAGGTATTGCCCGTATTAATTCATGGTGATGCTGCATTTGCCGGGCAGGGTGTGGTCATGGAATCATTGCAGATGTCGCAGGCACGGGGCTTTAGTACCGGTGGCACAGTGCATATAGTGATTAATAATCAGATCGGATTTACCACCAGTAATCCTCTTGATACGCGCTCAACATTACACTGCACCGAAGTGGTAAAAATTGTTCAGGCGCCCATATTTCATGTTCATGCAGATGATCCTGAGGCGGTTTTATTTGTCACGCAGCTTGCACTTGATTTCAGGATGGCTTTTAACAAGGAAGTGCTGATTGATTTAATCTGTTATCGGCGGCATGGTCATAATGAAGCGGATGAGCCAAAAGCAACACAGCCAATGATGTACAAAAAAATTGGCAATCATCCATTAATAACCCAGGTTTATGCAGACCAGTTGATTGCGGAAGGTGTTGTTACTCAGGCGGAAGTTGATCAGATCAAGCAGGATTTTCGAGGCAAGCTTGATGAAGGACGGACGGTCGCGCCCAATATAATGTTAGGTGTCGAGAACCGCCTGGCGATTGACTGGACGCTTTATAATAATGTTGATTGGAACAATGTCGTCAACACAGGTCTGGAGCTGAATGATATCAAGCGTCTGACAGATCTGGCCTGTAAAGTGCCTGATGATTTTAAACTGCATCCTACAGTGGTAAAAATTCTTGATTCACGTCGCAATATGGCGGAAGGTGCTGTGCGTTTTGATTGGGGGTTTGCAGAAAATATGGCTTATGCCGGGTTGCTTGAAGACGGTTATTCGGTTCGACTGACCGGGCAGGACAGTGGGCGCGGAACTTTTTTTCATCGTCATGTAGCATTGCATAACCAGAGCAACGGCGAAACCTATTTGCCACTTCAACATTTATCAAAAGACCAGCCAAAATTTATAACTATTGATTCCTTGCTTTCTGAGGAGGCTGTACTTGGATTTGAGTATGGCTTTAGCTCGACAGATGCGAACACTCTGGTTATCTGGGAAGCGCAATTTGGTGATTTTGCTAATGGTGCGCAAGTTGTTATGGATCAGTTTATCAGTTCAGGTGAATCAAAGTGGGGCAGATATTGCGGAATCACTTTGTTTTTGCCTCATGGGTATGACGGGCAAGGTCCGGAACATTCATCGGCAAGACTGGAGCGGTATCTGCAATTATGCGCAGAAGAAAATATGCAGGTTTGTGTTCCCAGTACACCCGCGCAAATGTTTCATATGATCAGGCGCCAGATGTTACGTCCACTGAGAAAGCCGCTTATCGTGATGACGCCTAAAAGCCTGTTGCGTCACAAGGGTGCAACATCTTCTCTTGAAGAAATTGCCAGTGGCACGGGTTTTCAGAATGTTATTGCTGAGGTGGATCCCTTAGATCCGGATAAAGTAGAGTGTTTGATAGTTTGTAGTGGTAAATTGTATTATGAATTATTACAGGCACGCCGAGAACGCGAAATTGATAATATTGCTATTATTCGTATTGAGCAGCTTTACCCATTTCCATCTGAAGAATTTAAAGAGCAGCTCGCGTTATATCCGAATGCACATTTGGTCAGATGGTGTCAGGAAGAACCCAGGAATCAGGGTGCCTGGCGTTATGTTATGAAACGTTTGCTGGATTGTATGTCGTCAACACAGGAAATAAGTTATGCGACCCGTCCTCCTTCAGCTTCTCCTGCGGTGGGTTATTTGCAAAAACATCTGGAACAGCAAAAGGCAATTATTGACACTGCATTGAGTATTGAAGTCGAGTCATCTATGGTGATGCCGAAAATAAAAAAGGAGAAAAAAAGTGTTAGTCG
This sequence comes from Gammaproteobacteria bacterium, assembly GCA_030610155.1. Classification (GTDB taxonomy): domain Bacteria; phylum Pseudomonadota; class Gammaproteobacteria; order SG8-11; family SG8-11; genus JAADIM01. The sequence goes on along the minus strand of JAUWSG010000158.1, from coordinate 3,252 downwards.
AGGTTAAGGTACCTGTTTTATCAGAGTCAGTCGCAGATGCGAGTCTGGTGGATTGGCATAAAAAAGTAGGAGACCATGTGAGTCAGGATGAAAACCTGATTGAGCTGGAAACTGATAAGGTCGTGCTTGAAATACCGGCGCCAGAAAATGGTGTGTTAAAAGAAATCAAAAAAATCGGCGGTGCAACTGTTCTAAGCAGCGAAGTGATTGCCGTTATTGATACTGATGCTAAAGGGGACACTGACGCTAAAAGTGAAACTGCGGGCGAGCGGCCTACGGCAGACGTGGTGTCATTGGCAAGTGCCACAGAACGTGAGTCTGTCACTAATGTTGCAGCGGTTGCAGATGAGAAATTTAGTCCGGCCGCCAGGAAACTGGCAATTGAAAATAATATTAATATGAATCTGATTCACGGCACAGGAAAAGATGGGCGGGCGACAAAGGAAGACGTTTTGCGCTATATGGAATCTGTAACCGCTGAACAAACTACGTCGGTCAATACCCCGTCACCCGATACCCGGAAAGTTGCGCCGGAAATCGTACCGCAGCAGGATCGTCCTGCAGCAGTACAGTCGAACCAGCAGAGATCGGACAAGCGGGTGCCTATGACCCGTTTACGGGCCCGTATCGCGGAACGCCTGAAGCAGGCACAAAATACAGCGGCAATATTAACCACGTTTAATGAAGTTAACATGCAGCCTGTTATGGCGTTGCGAAAACGATATCAGGAACAATTCACCAGTAAGTATGATGTTAAGCTGGGGTTTATGTCTTTTTTTATCAAGGCAACCATTGAGGCGTTGAAAAAATATCCGGTAATAAATGCGTCAGTTGATGGTAATGATATTATTTATCATGATTATTTTGATATTGGTATTGCGGTCAGTTCACCGCGTGGCCTGGTTGTGCCTGTATTACGTAACGCGGATTCACAATCGTTCGCGGGGCTGGAAACAAGCATTATTAATTACGCAAAAGCAGCAAAGGATGGCAGTTTATCAATAGATGATTTGATGGGCGGTACATTTACCATTACTAATGGCGGTGTGTTTGGTTCATTGTTGTCAACACCCATCCTTAATCCGCCGCAAAGCGCTATTCTGGGTATGCACTCGACTCAGGAACGACCTGTTGTGGAGAACGGTGAAATAGTAATCCGTCCTATGATGAACCTGGCATTATCCTATGACCACCGTATTGTTGATGGACATGAGGCTGTACTGTTTCTTGTTGCAATAAAAGAAGCGCTCGAAGATCCCACCCGAATGTTGTTACAAGTCTGATAAAGCCGGAAATACTATGCAAAGATACGATGTGGCAATAATTGGCGCCGGGCCGGGTGGATATGTGGCAGCGATTCGATGTGCGCAGCTTGGATTGTCGACGATTTGTATTGATAATATGCGCGATCAAAATGGTGATCCGTCACTTGGCGGCGTATGCCTGAATGTTGGTTGTATCCCTTCCAAGGCTTTGCTTGATTCATCAGAACAGTTCTATAGTGCAAAGCATCATTTAACAGATCATGGTGTCAAGTGCAGTGGCGTGGAGCTTGATCTGGCTACCATGATGGCCCGCAAGAATAATATTGTGAAGACCCTGACGGGTGGTATTGAAACTTTGTTTATGAAAAACAAGGTGACATGGATGCATGGTCTGGGGCGTTTGATTGCCAATAATCAGGTGGAAGTGGTCCTGGAAGATAACTCAACGAAAGTGGTTGGTGCGGTTAACATTATCATTGCAACGGGTTCGACGCCGACAGCCCATGAAGATATTGTGGTGGATGGTGATCGTATTGTAGATTCAACGGGTGCGCTCGCCTTTGATGAGGTACCAAAAAGACTGGCTGTCATCGGTGGTGGTGTAATTGGTCTGGAGTTGGGCAGTGTCTGGAGCCGTCTGGGCTCAAAAGTGGTGATATTAAACAGAGGGAAAAAATTGTTGTCCCGTATTGAACAGACTGTTGCGAAAGAAGCGCATCGTTTGTTACAAAAACAGGGGGTGGATATTCGTCTGGGCGCCACTATAAAAGAAGTCAAGGTAACCAAAAAGCAGGTCGCGGTCGTTTACAAAGATGAAGAAGGGGAACAAAAGTTACAGGTTGACCGCGTGCTTGTCGCAACGGGTCGGCAGCCCAATACCGCAGGTCTGAATGCAGAAGCAGTGGGATTAAATATTGATGAAAAGGGCTATATAGAAGTTGATGAGCATTGCCATACCAATTTGCCCAATGTTTATGCTGTTGGTGATGTTGTGCGTGGCCCGATGCTGGCCCATAAAGCATCGGAAGAAGGTGTTAGTGTGGCTGAACAAATTGCAGGTCAATCAGGCCATGTGAATTATCAAACTATTCCCTGGGTCATTTATACCTCGCCCGAAATTGCCTGGGTAGGCAAAACTTCGCAACAACTTGAAGATGAGGGTGTTGATTTCCGTGAAGGTGTGTTCCCGTTCAAGGCCAATGGCCGTGCGCATGCCATGAACGAAACGGATGGTATGGTAAAGATACTCAGTGATGCAAAATACGACCGTATCCTCGGGGTGCATATCCTCGGCCCCCATGCCTCCGAGTTGATCGCCGAAGTGGTGGTTGCCATGGAATTTAATGCCAGCGCAGAAGATATCGCCCGCACTGTGCATGCCCACCCCACCTTATCCGAAGCAATGCACGAAGCGGCGTTGGCCGTGGATAAGCGGACTATACATATCTAGATCAAAACATAAGAGATTTTACCACGGGGGACACGGGGCGCACGGGGAAAAGATCTTAAGAAGGTTTTTTACCACGGAGGTCACGGAGAAAATCTTTATGTGTTAGCTCCTTCTCCCTTTGGGAGAAGGTCGGGATGAGGGGGGGGGAGTAAAATAAGAATACTGGACTTGAATTCAAATCCTACCCTCACCCTAACCCTCTCCCAAAGGGAGAGGGGACTAAAACCATAATGCTCTTCTCCGTGACCTCCGTGTTTAAATCGCACTTAACATTAAAATGTTTTTCCCCGTGCGCCCCGTGTCCCCCGTGTAAAAGGTCTTAGGTCTTACTTCTCCGAAGGATGATTCCGCCGCGGATGACCAGTATAAATTTGTCGTGGTCGTCCGATGCGTTGTTCCTCGTCCTACATCATTTCCATCCATTGGGCGATCCAGCCTACTGTTCTTGCCATGGTAAAAATGACGGTAAACATATTTCATGGAATACCAATCGCTTTTAGAATAATGCCAGAGTAATAATCTACGTTGGGATATAAT
>JAUWSG010000234.1 GCA_030610155.1 Gammaproteobacteria bacterium | reverse complement strand
GGGTTTTTTCCATTCCTTCCAGGTATTGTAATGCGACTATTGCGTTGCGATGGATGCGCATGAACAGTGCCTCAAACTCATTTTCCAGTGATTTTAAAGAATCTTCAATCAGTGTTTCACCATTTTTATGGCCTACAACGACGTACTTCTGGTCGGCATGGAAATACATAATATCCGAAACGGCAATAAGTTCGATATTGCCACGGATGCTGACGCTCAGATGTGACCGTGTTGATGGTTCATCATTGCCGGTTTCAAGGGTGGCGATATGGGCCCGGTTAAGTGTGTGTGTTTTTTCTATTGCTTTTTGCAGTCGTTCTTTTCGAATCGGTTTTAATAAGTAGTCTGCAGCATTAGCTTCGAAGGCTTTTAAGGCATGATCACCAAATGCAGTGGTAAAAATTATAGCAGGCGGGCTTGGTAATTTTGAAAGATGCCGGGCGGCTTCCAGGCCATCCATGACCGGCATGCGTATGTCCAGCAGGACCAGGTCAGGGTTTAGCTCGCTACTTTTTAGCAAGGCTTCCTTGCCATTTGTTGCTTCACCGACGATTTCGAAGTTACCAATTTCGTCAAGCAAGCTGGCAAGTCGTCTTCTGGCTAATGGTTCATCATCGACAATGAGTATTTTCATTGCACTTTCTCATTTTCAGATGTCAGATAAGGAAATGTGATATTGATTGTATAAAAGTTATCTTTGTTTTCAAATGTAATTTTTCCTTTATGCCCATGAAACGCTTCCAGTCGACTTTTAATGTTTTCCAATGCCATTTTGTTACCATTGCGGATCTCTGGCGTGTCGGGCAAGGGGTTTTTCAGCGTTATGGAAATCAAGTCATCTGCTATTTTGCTTCCTGAAATTGTTATAGTGCCGCCATTTGCGAGTGATTCGATACCATGATAAATCGCATTTTCCATCAGGGGCTGGATACTTAATGCAGGGATCAGTGCATCTTCAGGCAGTTTGTCAATGTCCCATACCACATCCAGTCGGTCACCCATGCGCAATTTTTCAATACTTAAATAGCGTCGGGTTAATTCCAGTTCCTCAGCGGTGGTGATCTGCTGTCGCGAGTCTGCCAGGCTTTGTCTGAACAAATCCGCGAGGTCTTCAATAGCACCTTCTGCCAGTTCAGGCTGGCTGCGCGTCAGACTGGCTATGGTATTCAGGCTGTTGAACAGAAAGTGAGGCCGTATTCTTGCCTGTAGTGCCTGAATCCGGGACTGTGATTCGGCGACAATTTGTCTTTTCCATTGATGCTGGACATAGAAATAGCGTAATGCAACGGCATTGACAATCGCGCTGATCATCATGTTCTGTGACAGTAAGTGTATGTGCCAGTCAGGTGTAATGCTGACATTAAAATTGAAATTTTGCATGATCCAGAACGCGGCTTCACTGAGAAACAGGGTCACCAGTAGTGAAATCAGATAACTAAGCGTGGCAGCGATTTTTTCCTCGAGTTTTTGCAAAAATGATCGGGTAATGCACAGCGCGGCGGCGGTGGAGAGTGCAACCCACTGGATAAAGAGAGAGATAATGCTTAAATCGCCCCAGCGGTCTGCAGAATATTTGAACGGGGACAGCACGAGGATGAAGGCGAGTAACTCACCAATGATCACCACAGCAAAAACCATTCTGACGCTGCAAAAGTCAGGCAGGAAAAAGTTGTCTTCGTTATTGTTGCTATCTGATGTTGAGCCCAAAAATACCACCTTCAGGTATTATCGTCGTTTGTTAGTTAATATACTTATATCGGCTTATTTTTGGGAGAGTTGATTCAGGATACGTTCATTAGTTTAGACCACAAATAGCCCCGCAACCCGTTTAACAGCTAAATATCGCTTCTTTTTATAGAGTGGATTATACTGCCGGATAAGTAAAATCTGCGGAAAAAGCAAAAAATATGGACAAAACCAAATATACAGATAAAAAGAACATAAAACTCTGGGGTGGACGTTTCGAACAGCCAACGGACGCTTTTGTTGAGGCATTTACGGCATCGGTTCACTTTGATCAGCGATTATATAAGCACGATATTGCCGGCTCGATCGCGCATGCGCGTATGTTATGCCATGTAGGTGTGTTGACAAAAGCTGAGTGTGAGTCGATTGTGGCTGGTTTGACCGATATCCAGCTCGATATTGAGCGCGGCGAATTTGCCTGGTCGGTAGAGCTCGAAGATGTGCATATGAATATCGAGGCGCGTTTGATTGACCGAATTGGTGAAGTCGGTAAAAAATTGCATACCGGGCGGTCCCGTAACGACCAGGTTGCAACCGATATACGCCTTTATCTTCGGGAGGAGATTGATGCGATCACCGCTGAGCTGACCCGACTGCAACAGGCTTTGCTTGAGCTGGCCGGGAAAGAAACGCATACCATCATGCCGGGTTTTACCCATTTACAAACGGCGCAGCCAGTGACCTTTGGGCACCATGTACTGGCCTGGTTTGAAATGCTCAAACGCGATCGGGCGCGTCTGCTTGATTGTAAAAAAAGAGTCAATGTCATGCCACTGGGTGCGGCGGCGCTTGCCGGCACCAGTTACCCGATCGACAGGGAATATACTGCCAGTTTGCTGGGTTTTGACAGTGTGACGGAAAACTCCCTTGATGCCGTGAGCGACAGGGATTTTGCAATTGAATTTGTCTCGGCTGCGTCCCTGATAATGATGCACTTATCAAGAATGTCTGAAGAGTTGGTACTCTGGATGTCAGCGCAATTTGGCTTTATTGATATCGATGATTGTTTTTGTACGGGTTCATCTATTATGCCGCAGAAAAAGAACCCGGATGTGCCTGAATTGGTGCGTGGAAAAACAGGCCGGGTCAATGGACATCTTGTGTCCTTGTTAACCTTAATGAAAGGCCAGCCATTGGCCTATAACAAGGACAACCAGGAAGATAAGGAGCCGTTGTTCGATACTGCCGATACTTTGCGGGATTCGTTGCATGTCTATGCCGATATGATTCCTGCGATCAGTATTAATAGGGAAAAAATGAAAAGTGCCGCTATCCAGGGTTATTCCACCGCTACCGATCTGGCTGATTACCTGGTCAAAAAAGGCGTTGCGTTCCGGGATGCGCATGAAGTGGTTGGCAAGGCCGTGAAGTATGCCATTAAAGCGGATAAGGACCTGGCGGAACTGGCTTTACAGGAACTGAAAACATTTTCTGATGTTATCGATCAGGATGTTTTTGAGGTGTTAACGCTGGAAGGATCTGTTGCCGCGAGAAATCATATCGGTGGAACCGCACCGGAACAGGTCAGCAAGGCAGTCGCCAGAGGTAAAGAGTGGTTGAAGTCGGTTTAGTAGTTATTTTAGTTAAGATCAAGACCAAGGATTGCCACGGGGAACACGGGGCGCACGGGGAAAGATCTTTGATATTTAAAAATCATTTTTTTACCACGGAGGTCACGGAGAAAAGCTTTTGGGTTTAAGTTCCCTCTCCCTTTGGGAGAGGGTTAGGGTGAGGGTAGAACTTGAATTCAAGTCCATTATTTTTATTTTACTCCTCCCCTCATCCCAGCCTTCTCCCAAAGGGAGAAGGAGCTAAAATAACATTCTTTTCTCCGTGACCTCCGTGGCAAAAAAACATTCTTTAAGCTTTTTCCCCGTGTTCCCCGTGGTAGTCCCTGGTCTTGACCTCCCGAATCAGGTCATCCAGCCTGCCAGTGTCATGACGGCAATGATGGTTACCCAGACCATGATAGAGCGCATACAGAGTTTGAGTGATTCATTGACGCT
>JAUWSG010000099.1 GCA_030610155.1 Gammaproteobacteria bacterium | reverse complement strand
ATATTATGTTAAGTAATGGATGGATCTATTTATCATCCAATTTATCCCTGATTTCCAGTTAGCGCTATAAACCACCGCTTAGACCTCTGTTTAATGGCCTTAAAATCAGTATCCAATGTTTGATATCGTTCCCTGTTACCGACTAATGTGTGAGTGTAACTTAAGAACTTACTGATGGATTATTTATATCAAATTAATTCTAAATCTTTCTTAATAAACTCACTTATTATTTTTAACTAACGAGGATGTTCATCTATCGTTAATTATCACATTCTATGAAAGTAATTAATGTTTTTAATTAATCAGAATATTATATATGCCGATATTTAAGATAATATTGGGCTAACTATCCATTAGGTTATAAGCAAATCATGACGTATATCCTTACTTTATGTGTTTATGCGTGGTTTACTACAGAGTAAGTGGCTGTATTTAATCTAAATTGTATTTATGCCTTTAGAATCTATACTTATGGTTGTTTGGTCTTTCCTCGCACTGGAGGCTAAATTAAACTTATATTTAACGATCTAATTGAATTCAAGTAAGTGCTTATTAGATTCAGTCTAATTTTCAGAGCGCAGTGGCCATTTATGCAGTGGAAACATAATATGATGCAAACGATAAATACAATGTTTAAGTTTTTGAACAAAAGACATGTAGAAAGGCCTGAAGTCCTTTATCGACGAAAACTATCAGGCTTTTTATTATTCCCGTTACTGTTAATCCTCAGTTCTGTTTGCCAGGCAGATATGTTTGAAGATGGTTTGAATGCATTTGGTGGCCAAAAATATGAAAAAGCATATCAACTCTGGAAACCTCTTGCAGAAAAAGGAAATTCCGACGCGCAATATTACATGGGCGTCATGTTTGCCAATGGCCAGGGTGTGAAACGAAATTACATTGTTGCGTATGCCTGGTATTCGGTTGCCGCTGAGGAACAGGATATGGCAGAAGAAAACCGGGATGATATTGAGGTTACATTATCGGAACCACAGCTTGCTCAGGCTAAAAAATTAGCCAGAGAATATACTCAAAAATATCTACCGCAATAAATTTCACTTTAAATTGTCTGCAAAGTTATTGCCCTCCCCTGTTTCTATCAAAAAAAAACCCGGTTTAATAACCGGGTTGAGTTTTTTGAGCGGGTTTTATTATTGTTATATTAGCCTGATTAAGCCTTTTCGAGCTCGATCAGGTGCCGGGTAAACATCATTTTATATAGATATTGGGGAGATACCGATAAAATTCAGTCCCCGGCAATACTGCTTAACTCCTCTTACGACTTAATTTCCTGCTCTTTTGCTTGATTCTTTTTTTCCAGATATTCAACAATAATGTCTTTGTTAGTCTTGTGTTTTTTAAACGGCTTATCACCCATTTTCTTTGATCTCATGATTGTCTGTTCCTGATTCAACGTTAGTTAAAAGTTAGTTGATGGGAAGTAGTGTATTTGAAGAAAGGAAAAAGGGAGATGAAATATGTTGTTAAAAGAATGTGACTTATTACCAGATTGTGTCAGCGGCAGGCAAAAAGTTCGGGTAAAACCCGGCAGGATAACGGGAGAAAGTACGAATGCGTAGGCGGTCAGGTTAACGAATAATTAACCATCAGTCCTTTATCCATTAGAAACTTTGGATTTGGCATAGAGCGGTGTTGCAGCCATTTTTTTTAGTATATTTTCATCCGTTAATGCTTGAATTATTTTGCAGGAATTGGGATTGTTGCTTTTTTCCTCATTCTGGTTGCAGGAATGGATCAAGTTGTCGAGCGTCAGCCGCATAGCGGAAAGATCAGCAATATTCTCTTCAATAATTAAAAGCTTTTGTTCAGCTAGTTTTTTAGCTTCGGTGCATTGTTCATCGTCCAATTTTAGCAGTTCTTCGACTTCCTTCAGAGTGAACCCCAGGCGTTGCGCGCGTTTTATAAATCGAACACGCGTCAGTGTTGACTCGGGATATTGTCGATATCCATGTGAAGGTTTTTGCGGTTGATCAATTAGCCCTACTCGTTGGTAATAACGAATCGTTTCAACATTTACGTCTGCTGCTTTTGCCAGCTTACTGATTGTTAAGCCTGATACGCTCATTTTTTACACCTCTAAGCTTGTTTATTAAGTTCTTTTATTAATGCCGTCAGGTTGATTCTTTTATGCTATATCTCTTGACTGTTACGTGCTTTTATATCGCCAGGTAGAGATTGGCCCACTGTATAATCACAAATAATACAAGGTATTTTTGTTAGTTATCTAACTTGCTAACTTTACAGAGACGAGCGGAACAGGTTTCTGTTACAAAATTAATTGCTTAAACTATAATTTCTAACTAATTTTTTGCCTGGAGCCTGTTGCTCCTGGTGACTGTGATACAAATACTTGTTGGCTGTAAAAGATCATTATGCGTAAATTTGGCTCTTATTTTCTTATCGTTTTGGTTATTTTCGCTGTATTTGCGTATTTGACCTGGTTTCCTTCTCCGCTTGAGCCGCCTTACAAGCTGATCAAAATATGGGGTGAAAAAGGGACTGCCAGTGGGCAGTTTAATGACCCTACGGGTATTGTCGTTTCAGAAGACCATGTGTTTGTCAGTGACGCGAGAAATTCACGCATTCAGGTATTCGATTTTGATGGGCATTTTCAATATGAAATCGGCACCTCAGGCAGCGAAGCAGAACGTTTACAACGGCCGATGAACCTGGGTATTCACGATGCCAAATTGTATGTCACGGATTACTGGAGTGATCAGCTTAAAATTTATTCCCTCGGCGGCAAATTCATTAACAGTATAGGTAAACCTGGAACAGGTTCTGGCGAGTTTAACTCGCCCGGGGGAATTGCGATTGATTCTAAATCCAACCTCTATATTGCTGATTTTTTAAATCAACGTATTCAAAAATTAACCCCGCAAGGCAAATTCATTCGTCAATGGGGACAGACTGGAAAAACCGGAATCCTGTCCGGTCAGTTTAACTACCCTACTGACACCGCAATTGACGCTGATGATAATCTATATATTGCGGATGGATACAATGACCGGGTACAAGTGATTAGCCCGGAGGGTGAAATAGTCCACAAATGGGGCGGCCCGTTTGCGATCAACATATTCGGCCCATTTAATGGCTGGTTTGCGACAGTGACCGGCATTGCAATTGGCCCCGAAGGAAATGTTTTTGTCGCTGACTTTTATAATGGCCGAATTCAAAAATTCTCTAGTGGTGGCATTTTTCTAAACGTATTTGGTATCAATAGCGCTGAATCAGCCCATACCGCGATTGCAGTCGCCGTTGCCCACGATGGCAGTGTATTTGTTGCTGATTATACAAACAATCAAGTACAGAAATGGGTGCAAGACGAGAAGTGAAATATTTTTGTGACTCTAGTAAAAAAAGCTCGTGCTTCAATCTACTAAAAAAAGAAAGGCCACCGTATGGCTAAATAAAATGGCCTTTCTCTACTACATTTGATCACTTAGGTGTTGCTTGTCATGTTATTACAAGCCAATACCGGCTAAGTGGTATTGTTTACCTATTGGAGGATCACTGAGGAGATTACTCTTTGTTCAGCTAATAGGGAAATAATAAATCATCATATAGATATCTCAAGGACAAAAATCTTCTTTCTTAATTAACTATCATATTCAATAAGTTACATTCTTTTACATAATTACCATAGAATATGTATTGAGGCTGGCGAGATAGGCGTATTGTGGTGTAAGTTCTTCAAATTAGACAGGTATGTCTAATTTCTCGCCACTTATTTTCTAAATCAGGTGTGTGTATCAATGCCCAAAATAGTATAAAATATCCGCAAATTCAGGAGGCTTGTTTTTGGCAAATAGTTGCTCCTGGCAGAAAATTTAGACCGTATGTACATTAATTGAACAATTATAGAGTATTTGCAAGCATGTATACATCACACTTTGGATTAAAAGAAATCCCTTTCTCGATATCTCCGGACCCACGGTATTTGTATATGAGCCAACGGCATCGTGAGGCCCTGGCACATTTGTTATATGGCACACAACAAGCAGGGGGATTTATTCAATTAACGGGGGAAGTCGGAACAGGCAAAACGACATTAACACGTGCCCTGCTCCAGCAGCTGCCTAAGAATGTCGATGTCGCACTTTTATTGAATCCAAAACAGTCTGCACTCGAATTTTTACAGTCGATTTGTGATGAGCTTCGAATACCCTATGAGAATAATCTGCACAGCATTAAAACCTTTGTGGATGCACTTAATAATTATTTACTGGATGCACACAAGATACACCGGCATACAGTACTGCTAATTGATGAAGCTCAAAACCTGACTGTGGATGTGTTGGAACAAATTCGTCTACTGACAAACCTGGAAACAAATCAAAGGAAATTATTACAGATTATCCTTGTTGGCCAACCAGAGTTGCGAATATTACTTGCGCGCAAGGATTTAAGACAATTGGCCCAACGGATTACTGCACGATATCATTTATTGCCCTTGTCTGAGCGTGAAACACTTGAACTTATTCAGCATCGCCTGTCTATTGCGGGCCAGAGCAGAATGTTTTTTAATCCCGCCGCTATACGTCAAATACATAACTTTTCAAAAGGTATACCCCGACTGATAATTATTCTCTGCGACCGGGCGATGTTAGGTGCCTACTCCGAGGGTAAGTTTATTGTTGACCCTAAAATTGTCAGGCGCGCCGCAAAAGAAGTCACAGGTGAAACGGTGGCTGAGAACAAAACACCTTTCGGTAAAATTTACAAACCCGCTATTGCTGCAAGTATCATGATTGTTGTTGCATCCGCCTTATTTTTATTCTGGCCACTATCTTCCGACAAACAAATTGAAAGTGCATCTAATGCAAGTCATGCCGGTCAAAAAGTATTGGCATCAGAGATCAAGCCAGAAACAGAACGTCATAAAAAAACCACATCTGTAGCAAAGTCACCGTCACTGACACGGCAGCAGATACAAGTTGATACAACAGAACAGCCATTGTTTGTGGATGAAGAAGTGACACTTCCAGTAATAAAGCCAGTTAGTCTCGTGTCAACTACACCTGTCAGAACAACAGTCCCCGACTTAAATACATTGCTTAATGATCGTAATTTAAAAAGTGATACAGGATCTGCGTATGCTGAATTGTTTGCATTATGGTCCAAAGATTATTATAGCGCCAAAGGGAGCTCTGCCTGTGAAAAAGCAAATAGACTGGGTCTGTCCTGCTGGCACAATAAAGGAACATGGAATAATTTACGTATTATTAACCGACCCGCAGTGATCGTGCTCATTGATTCTGACAATATCCGTCATAATGTCGTAATAAAATCCATGAAAGGCCAGCAAGTAAGCCTGAGTTTTGCAGGAAAAACTTTCAACTTCGCTATTACCGAACTGGACCCCTACTGGTATGGTAGTTTTGTTGTGTTATGGCGGCAACCCCCCGTCAATCTTGACTCAATTCACCCGGGTGTAAGAGGTAACGCCGCGCTCTGGTTAAAACAAACTCTCAACAAGGTAGAAGGTATCCCCAATTCAGATGAGCTGGATAACTTGTTTGATCAGGATCTGGAAATGCGAGTAAAAGCTTTTCAGAAAGAGCGATATCTAAATGAAGACGGTGTTGTAGGTAAGCAAACAATGATTCACTTGAATACGGCTCTGAATGATCCAACAATACCTGTGCTTTTAAAAAACATGCTTGATAGTAAAAAGCAAAATGAAAAGCAATCTTTACTGGTAAGACAATAAACGAAGCAACAACAGGCGAAACAATAACAATGTCATATATTCTGGATGCACTGAATAAATCGGAAAACGAACGCCAACTGGGTGGTGTGCCAACACTGGATTCTCAACATCAGGTTTATGAAGAAATAAAACCCAGACGCTTCTGGCCAGTTGCGATTTTAATCGCCATTATATTAAATGCCGTATTGATCGGTTATTTAATATATTCGCGATCGAATCCCGAAACTGATAAAGATGCCCTTACAGCAGTGCCTTCCACGAATACGAACCTATCGCCCCCTGTTCAGGCCGAACCCGTTTCCACTCCACAAAAAATACCACAAGCATTTTCGAAAAATAAATCGGCAGCTGCTGCGAAACCAGAACTCAGTGCAACTGACATTGAAGCTGCTCAGCGGGCTTTTGATGACTTTTTAAAGGAAAATGCTTTATCTGAGCCAAAGATTAACCAGGATCAGAATGTCACAAATTCAGTTGTCGTTAAAAATACCGCTAAAACGATGGTTGAAGAGAGGGCCGATTTCTCAGATGAGCAGGATTTGGGTATGGATGTCCCGGCTTCGCGTCAGCACAGGGGTAACCAAATCGGTGTGCGAGGCGTTACAGTCATCTCAAATAATGACAGCCAGGATATACCTTATCTATCTGATACATCTGAGGACTTTCAGACTTCTGTTCCAGACCTGGTAATTGATGTTCATGTGTTTTCAAAGACACCTTCCAAACGGTTCATCTTGGTAAACCTGGAGAAATACCAGGAAGATGACCATATTGCTAAAGGTCTTTTGCTTGAAGAGATTACCGAGGATGGCCTGATATTGAGTTATCAAAACAAAAAATTCAAATGGCCCATGTTAACGGAATAAATTGCTGTTTATCGAACCTACATTGGAAATAGGCGGTTGACGTTTTTCATCCCCTAGCCATTCTGCAATTTGTACAGCGTGCATCGGATAACCAAATAAATGGCCTTGCATAATATTACAGTTTTGTTTTTTTAGAAATTCCTTTTGTTCATTTGTTTCCACGCCTTCAGCAACAACATCCAGTCTCAAGCTGTGTCCCAATGTTATGATAGCTATCGCGATTGCAGCGTCTTCTGAGCGTTTATTAATATCCTGTAAGAAACTACGATCAATTTTCAAGGCATGTAACGGGAATTGTTTTAAATAACTCAGAGATGAATAACCGGTACCAAAATCATCTATTGATAATTTGGTTCCAATTGTATGCAAGGCACGCAACGTTGCGACAGTCACGCCGATATTATCTACCAGGACGCTTTCTGTAAGCTCAAGTTGCAAATATCTCGGATCAAGTTTAGTGTCCAGCAATATTTGTGAAACCATGCTTACCAGGTTCTTCTGTTTAAATTGACGGGCTGAAATGTTGACTGAAACAGGTATTGCCGGTAAACCAGTATTTTGCCATGCCTTGCATTGTTTACAGGCCTCGCGTAATGCCCATTCCCCTACCGGTATAATTAAGCCCGTATCTTCCAGTAAATGAACAAATTGTGAAGGATAAATGAGACCTTTTTCAGGGTGGTTCCAGCGTAGCAGTGCTTCTACACCCACTAATTGACCTGAATAGGAATTAACCTGTGGTTGATAACGTAATATGAACTCATCGCGGTCAACTGCATGTCGCAGACTTGTTAATAACTCAAGACGCTCAGTTGCGATGATATTCATTTTCTGGTGATAAAAACGGTAAACACTACGGCCATGTGCTTTTGCATCATATAATGCGGCATCTGCATTTTTTATTAATGTATTCTGGTCTGTACCGCAATCCGGATAAGTTGCGATCCCAATGCTGGTGGTAATAAATATTTCCTGTCCGCCGACCAGGAATGAACGGGACATCATGTCAATAATTTTCTGGGCGACATTGGCAATATTTTCTGATTCGCTTATTTCTTCAAGAATAATCGTAAACTCATCACCACCCAGTCGGGCTATCGTGTCCCCTTCCCGCAAGCATGATTTTAGCCGTTCTGCGACAGCCTTCAATAATTGATCACCGACATCATGGCCTAAAGAATCATTGACGGACTTAAAATGATCAAGGTCAAGGAACATCAATGCCACCATCTGTTTCTTTCGTTGGGCATGCGCTAGTGCCCGCGTCAGTCTGTCACGAAATAAAACCCGGTTTGGCAAGCCAGTAACAACATCATATTGCGCAAGATGAGATAAGCGTTCTTCAGTTCGTTTGCGTTCTATGGCATAGAGTAGTGAACGTATTAATAAATTTCGTTCAAGTTGATTTTTTACCAGGTAGTCCTGTGCGCCAGCTTGAACAGCATACAGCGCGAGTTCTTCATCATTAATGCCGCCTAAAACAACGATGGGAACACGAGGTGATACACCCTGTATCTTGTTAAGGCTGCCGAGGCCTCGGCCATCAGGGAGTTGCAAACTAAGTAAAACAACATCAAATGTGTTTTCGGTGAGTTGCTGCAGTGCATCTTTCAAAAGACCAACGGTGGTCAAATGAAATTTCGCCTGCCGGGTAGAATTAGCAAGTTTCTGGTCGAGCAGGTTAATATCATTTGCATCCGCCGCTACGAATAATACGCGGATATCCATCACTTGAAGCATTTATGTCCCCTGTAAGCTCTTACGTCGTCCTGTCAATTACCCTTATGTCCTGATCCTGGGAGCTTAGCAGTATAATATTATCTATTAAGTTTAAAAGAATGCTTTATAAATCAAATGCTTTTAATTGCAATGAGTATAAATTTCTTATAAATCACTCTTAAATAGGATCTTATTAAATTTGATTAACATAATTGTACATGTTTGCTGATAAATCAAGATTTTAAGCATAAAAGACATGCTTTTTGTGTTTCATGCCAGTGTATGTACCATACTACCGTCTTTTTTTCACGCGCCTTGAATGAAAATCAGTTTAGCTTGCCAATTGGGTTGCCAGATTATCCAGTTCTGTACATGTTTCCAGCATCGGCTCAATAACAGCCAAAACCTCATCTTCGGTCATTTGCAGCGCGTTCAGCGATGTGACAGGTAATTCACCTGATATCGCATCCCCCATTCCTTGTCGCCATAATATTCGGTCAACAATCTGAACCAGATGGACGTAGAGGGACAATTCCTGACTGTTATCAGCATGGTGCCACCTGGACGTGTTAATGGTTTCCTCCGGCATCTGCCATTTTTCAAGCAAATAGGCACCAATATCATTGTGTGTTGTGCCCAGACTAAATCGTTCCAGCACATTGATATCAATGTCCGGGTTTGCGCTGACGAGTTGATTGAGAATCTTAAAACCGGGCGAATAAAGATGTCCGACTAATAAATGGCCAAAGTTGTGCAACAAACCACATAGGTAGGCTAGACCAGGTTTAACCTTAAAGTCGGGAGACAGTGATTTAGCCAGTTTCTCAACCAGAGCCGCGCTATAAACCGCATCCCGCCAAAAACAACTTAAACCCAGCGGACCATCCGCGGGAATTTTAAATGCATTTCCTAATGCAATGCCAACGGCCATATTAGCAACAAGCTCAAACCCCAATACGCGTGAGATGGCCTCCCTGACTGAGCTGATTTCACCCTGGTAACCATAAAATGCTGAGGTTGAATAACTCATCACTTGTGCAGACAGGCTGGGGTCAACTTCGATGACTTTTGCCAGGTCGCTGGCATCACTTTCAGGGTCCCGACTTGATTGCAGTACCCGATAGCCCATTTCAGGCATTGCCGGTAAACCTTCAATATCTTCAATTTTATCGATAATGCGTTTTTTTCTGAAATTCAGACCATCACTAAAATCAGAATTTAAAACATCCTCAACCGCGACAGAAAAATCCAGTATGCGAGATTTTTCGCGTAATAAATTTAAATGACTGTCAGAAAGCTTTATAAAACTATTATCAGGACTTAAAGGGATAATTATTTCATTTATGTTTTCCAGACTTTCATCAAAAATAAGTGTTGTTTGAGGAAAACTGTTAATCAATGACTCATCTGATGCAGGTTGCTCAGAATATGAAGACAGCGTAAGCGTCGAATCAAGTGCTAACTGGTTTTGCAGTTGTTCAATATCCAGAATCTGTGTAACCGGCACCAATGTAATGAAATGATTATCTGCATGTCCAAAATGTATCAGGCGCACTGTTGATTCAAGAGAAAACCCCTGCTCATCGGCCAGACGTTGCAAGCTATTATAATGCTCATGCTCGATAAAGGTGTAAGGAATGGAATGAATATCCAGTAACTGCTTGATAGATTCTGCTGTCAACATGGCCGCTGTTACCTCTGTTAATTATGATGCTTTTCAAAACATGATGTTCTACTATGTGTAATACCACTTTATCGACAGAAATGGCATTAATTTAAATAATTGGCTGTTAGCAATCAGCCAGAGGACCAGATGGAAGAATTTATTCTTAACAATGAAAAATATATTCGAATGTCATTTTTTTTCGGTATATTTTTAATAATGGCTATCTGGGAATTAGTAGCACCGCGACGTGTATTGAGTGTTTCCAAAAGTACGCGATGGTTAAATAATCTCGGGATCGTTTTTTTAAACAGCTTTATTGTAAGGTTAATTTTTCCAACCGCCGCAGTAGGGATGGCATTATTGGCACAGGAACGCTCATGGGGACTATTTAATAATTTTGAGCTTCCTTATTTTGTAATCGTTGCACTTTCAATTATTGCATTGGACATGATGATTTATCTCCAGCATGTCATGGTGCATGCTGTGCCTGCGTTATGGCGATTACATCGGATGCATCATGCTGATACTGATATTGATGTGACTACCGGCTCCCGGTTTCACCCTATCGAAATTATCTTGTCCATGCTAATTAAATTTTCAGCGATTGTCGTACTGGGCGCGCCTGTTGTGGCAGTACTTATTTTTGAAGTCTTACT
>JAUWSG010000045.1 GCA_030610155.1 Gammaproteobacteria bacterium | reverse complement strand
TCAATATGCGCCTGTAAATCATCATTGTGGCATGCAACACATTTTTTATTCACGGCATGAATATCGATCGATGCTGCATCCGCTGCACCGAGACAAAATAGATTTACACAGGAAAACAAAACCAACAGAAAGTGATTACATTGATTCATTTTTATTATAGAAACCGGCATTCCAGAGGTTGTTATTATTCGAACATCATATTACAGGCTGGAAATTGTACCAATTTAGATAATCAAGTTGTAGATTATCTTACACAAAATGCGGGGAAATTTTTAAATAACTAAAATTATGGACAAATAAATCAAATAACGGAACACAAACTATCACATTCGATCAGCAACCTGCCTGAGCTGCGGGCTAGTCACTCATCACCTCAAGTACAATAAGCACACTGACCCCAAGAAAAATTGCAATTGCCATATTATTTATCCTGCTGAAATATTCATATTAAGCGCTAAATAAGCCCTATAACATAATTTTTAAATGGTTATGTAGATTTACGTCATGCTCCTGGTTGCTCAAATAACAGATATTACAATCTACATTTGACCTCATTATTTAACTAAAAGAGCCTGATCGTTTCTACCTAACCTGTCACACCTCCACTAACGAGCAAGTCACATAT
The DNA here is from genome assembly GCA_030610155.1 of Gammaproteobacteria bacterium. Lineage (GTDB taxonomy): Bacteria > Pseudomonadota > Gammaproteobacteria > SG8-11 > SG8-11 > JAADIM01. Next base: position 15,637 of record JAUWSG010000045.1, on the reverse strand, counting down.
CCGATTTCTTTCGTCATTAACGGCTTTCGAACCTTCCTGAAATGGTAATAGTTCACATCTCTCAGGGTAAAACATAACTGCCACATTTCGTGGGAATACTTAAGCTATTCGTAGTTAATAGATATCACGTTATGAAAATCAGATAAAAAAGGTTGGATAGAATGTTGTTGGTAAACACCAGAACTAAATGGTTCGCAGAAAATAAACCTGCGAAATTCGGCAGTGCGCCGTTTTCTATCCCCCCGCGCACAAAGTCACATTCAACTCTTTTTGTATTTGCGATTTTTATTGTCTTAACGGGCTGTGATGCAAAAACAAACCAGGGGCAGTTCGAGCTTGATTTATTTTCCTCTGTTTTTTTTGGTGATATCAGTGTCACTCAGGGCGAATCCACTTCTGCCACGGTCTTAATTAACCGTCACGTAAATAAATCCAGGTTTTCACAAAATATCAACATGAGCCTCATTGATCCACCAGGTTGGCTTTCATACAAAATCAAGGAAAATCCGGTGAAAGGCACCACAAGTGCTATAAAATTTGATATTGGTCAGGATGCAAAACCCGGGATTTACCGCCTGGTTTTATATGGGGTCGGAAATGCAAACAACAGTGTGATCGAAGACAGCATTACCTTTCATCTGATTGTTGAAAAAGCCAAACACGACAAGGATGCAACCAATGCAAGTTTCATTATAAGGAAAAAACTGTTCTCTCTGTTAAAGCTGGGCTGACACCCTGAATAAAGCATGATTTTTTCAGGGCAGCTCCTGGGCCGGCGCATGCAATACTTTTTGTATTTCGTCGTGCAGCACATCCAGCTTTGCCTCGCATTGAATGCCAGATTGAAACTTGCCTTCGACATAAAGAAATATTGCCGGCATATGAAATATTTCAAACTCCTCTGTTAAGGCCTGATCCCGGGCCGCGTCAACACTGAATATATTGATCGACGGATACTGGTCTTTATATTGACCCAACAGATTTTCCCAATAATGACACGATGCACAATTTTCGGTCGAGAAAAAAATCAGGCTAAGCCCAGCCGTTTCCTCAAGAGTGGAATGAAAATCAAACTGGTCAAGAGGCTTAAAATCAGACATAAAAAAACCTTTTATTAATTTATATTATAGGAGTCACAAATATTTTCTGAAAATCACTCTACAAACATACACATTTCATCATAATAATATAAGCACATCCTTCTTTTAACTCTCAAAAATTCAGTAAAAATATTTTCCGAGCACTTTACTTATGTATTCAATATTTTTATTTTTCAAGCATTGATAATTACGCCCCAGATCCTATATTTGTAGTAGGAAGTGAGTTTTTAGACGTAACCATACGCTTATAGAGGTGAAGTAAATTTTCCAATTTCTATAAACTCATCAGGAGAGAAAAAATGAACATTATCAAAAGAGAGCCGTACAACACATTGACCCAGTTTCAGGATGAAATCCAGAAACTGCTGGGCGGACGACTTAGCCCCTTTACGACAGACGAAAGCAGCGTGCTTACCAGCGACTGGAGCCCCGCTGTTGACATCAAGGAAAAAGGTGACCGCTTTGTGATCCTCGCTGACATACCGGGCGTTGATCCCAAGGACATCGATATCACGATGGAACAGGGTGTTTTAACTATCAAAGGCGAACGCGAAACTGAAACAAAAGAGGAAAAAGAAAACTACAGAAGAGTTGAACGTACACACGGTTCTTTTTATCGACGCTTTAGCCTTCCTGATACAGCGGATGCCGAATCAATCAGCGCAGTGAGCAAAGATGGCGTCCTGGAAATCACCCTGAACAAAAAGGAAGCTGGTAAACCGCGTAAAATCAAAGTCGCACACTAATTGACAGCTCTTCCTGAGAACAGGAAGAGCCGGTTTTCTTCCATGAGCAAAGTGATCAATATCGCCTTGAGACAGATCAACCATGCACTGTAATGGTTAAGCGGCGCTGATGCCCTCTTGTGCGATGCTCCCAGAGATAAATACCCTGCCATGTACCTAATAGACATCGCCCCTGGTTCACAGGAATGTTTAATCCCGTTTGTGTTATGACGCTGCGTATATGAGCAGGCATATCGTCAGGCCCTTCATCATTGTGAGAAAACATCGGATCACCATCTGGTGCAAGATGAGCCATGAACGTCTCCAGATCATCTCGTACCGTCGGATCTGCGTTTTCGCACAATATCAATGAAGCGCTGGTGTGATGGACGAATACATGACAAAGACCTGTCTTGACACCCGAGTGACCCACAACATCCTGTACGTCTGCTGTCACTTCGTAAGTACCTCGCCCCCGTGTTTCAATAATTAACTGTTCCTGAATTAGCATAGACCTGCCTGAATAGTAATAAATGTTGACGCTTTATGAATAAAAAACCATTAAAAAATGGCGTAAACAATCTCTTTAAAGATATAAACCAAATACCTTAAATAAACAACGTATTGATTATATATAATTTTCCAGGATTTAATTTTTAAAGGCCTGAAAATTGCAAAGATCATAACGAAGCGTACGAATAGTAATTCCATGTCAATTATTTTACGTCAGACAATGGAATTCAGGGAGTCAAACAGGGCAAACATCCTCGTAGTGACTTTTTACACGGACAAGTCACTACGGGCCAAAATGAGGGCATTGTAATGACAGGCATATTCATGGAATCCATCGTTATCGCGTTTATGATAGGCGGCATAGTGGGTGCAGTTACCGCACTTCATCTGGCACATCGAAAAGAACCGGCTGAAATAGAAAACAAGAGACAGGCAACCCGCTACTGATTTAAGGCACCTCTGGCCAGACCAACACGGGAGACCACTACACCAGGCTTGATTATACCTGACTCTGTATAAATAGCAGGTTCGGGGCTACTGTCCTTTTGTACCCAAAACATCTTCAACCAGTCGTTTTAATCTCGGATAATATTCCGGTATTTCGATATCTATTACCTGCTCGATCACCCACTTGTCATCAGTTTGAGACATACTGTCAGCAATATTACTCGCCAGATAACGATTAAATTCATATCCCGGTTCCTGGTTCTCAAAACTACATTCTGCATAAACTGCAAACCGTTGATTCAGTTTATTAATAAAGGCATCGAAATAATCGCCCGCGCCAAGCAAGTCAATCTGGTTACCTTCCATCGTTTTAGCCAGGTCCCTGGCCAGGGCGGTCACAAAGGGGCCCCGTTGTGCTTCGTCTACTTTCCCGTAAATCAAACGATCAACGCTATGTACGCCATAAGCCAGCAAATCAGTCAGAACATCAATGACCTGTTGGTCCGTCGCAAATCGAAAGCCCTCGCCTTCCATATGCTTGAATAAATTTTGCGCCAACTTCCACATATTAAATGCAATCACACCAGACAAGTCTGACAATGTCTTGGGCTGCTGCGAACCTTTAATATTACGTTCACTGCGCTTTGAACGGTGCCATTTTGATTTTATACGTACAGCCATATTCAAATACCTTAACAACCTGCATACAGGGGATAATAAGAAAATTTAATGACATCTTATTCCCGCATTATTTTTAGCGTTGCCAACGTCATTACTATCGGTAAGATAACATATATTATGTTCAAGCTGGAACCGCTCACAAACGTTGTTCAGAAAAACTGCCTGATTTCAGATGCATACCATGCTGGCAGTTATAGTATGTGTACTTTTCTGTTAAAAATGCGTGAATACTACCGTTGGGAGCAGCATATCCCGTTATCCCGGCCCTTGCCAAAAGAAGAACTGGGGCAATGGCTTGTTGAGCGTGAAGAAACATGGGAAAAAACCACATCAGAAAACCCGACCGAAAAATACCAACCACTGACATTCGGCAATACTAAAATCGACCCGTTCGACTCCACGGCAATCAACAATCAAATACAAAAAGAAGGTTATATCTATAGCAGTGGTTATGGTTTATTTAACAAGCCACACTTTTTTCTGGCGGAACTGAAAAAGAAAGAAGAATTTGAAGACTACACGCTGCTTGTAAGCTCACGTGAATTTGCCAGAGACTTAACGGCGCCACCCGCCATGATGCAGGGGTCTACAATATTCATTCGACAGGAATCCATCAAACGGTTTATCTGGGAAAAAATAGAAGAATGGCAATGGAAAAAAAGACCGGATGTCCCGATGGCGCACGCAATTGGAGCCCACGAAAAAAATTCGGATTTAGAGCATGTCCTCGATAAAATGGTTGAGCAGGAAACACTGACCATGACCTACCATGAGATAGGTGAAATCAAAGCGGGTCAATTGCTGGGACAACAATGGGAAGAGATGTTAATCACGCTTGCGCGCTCAAAATCAGAACTCCTTGCAAGAGCAATACGTGACCTGATGGCCGATTGTCTTTATACTTTACCTGCCCTACTGGAACGTGAAGACAAAGCCTCCTTGCATTTTTACTTTGCCAACTTTTCCGGCATGCGCAAGGCCCTTTTCCCTGAAGCTTACGATGCTTACCAGAACTGGGTAGATTCGGGTGATACCGCTGCATTAAAAAATATTTGCCGCTCTGGAAAAGACCAATGGCATGATAAAGCGGAGGAAATTCTTGGCTTCTACAGGCAGGAAAATAACCGCCTGGAAAAATTTATTGAATCTCTTTTTAAGTCTGACTTATAAGAGTATTAACTTTATATGGAGAACATGAATGTCTGATGACATTACCAGCTATGATAATGACCTGATGAGCGGTATCGCTGCATTTGAAACCAAGGACTTCACTCGCGCAATGCGCTTACTCTCCCCGCTCGCTGACGGTGGGAATGCAGAAGCACTCTACCGAATGGCGATGATGTATCAAACAGGCCTGGGGCGTGTAAAGAATGAAGAATATGCATTTAAAGCCATGCAACAATCAGCAGAAAAAGCCCACGCCTATGCACGGCATGGCCTTGCCATTATGTATCTATATGGTGAATGCGTAGAAAAAGACGAACAAAAAGCCATTGAATGGTTCAAGCTTGCGGCTGAGCAGGGTCTACCCGGCGCAATGATGACCCTTGGCATGATTTACGAAAATGGCCAGGGTGTTGAGAAGAATGAGGTCGAAGCCCGACGATGGTACAAGATGGCGGAAGAAGCACAAGAAGAAAACGAAGAATAAAGGTACTGCTTAATTTACGTCTCAAAGAAATTCATGTAATCAGCCTCCCCTGATAGACGTTGCTCTTTGTAGGATGGAGTGAAGCTGTAGGTTGGAGTGAGGCACGAACAAAACAAAGGCAGATTAGCCATCATACTAATCTGCCTTTGTCGCAAAAAGAGCCGTAAAATAAAATACAAACCAGCAAAGTATTTAGCGTGCTGATTACACCAAACGACCATTATTCATTACGCTTGGTATTTAATGCTATTAATTAACCCAGCCACTAAAACCGTCAGTCTTCTGGTCCATTCCATCTTGATAACCCGCATCGTAAGCATCAGTTATCCGCTGTTCTTCCACTTTTGGGCCGCGTAAAAACCCGGTTGCCCAACCAGTAACATATTCTCTGTTTACGTTCTTTTTTTCCATACTATCAATGGTCTCATAGTAAACATTGCTCATGATCTGATTCTCCCGTTCTTTTAAATTCTTTACGATTAGCGATCAGGCTAACCTGTGTTTTTACTTAAAAATAGCTTAAGACGGTTCTAATAGTAACCAATGACAGACTTTTTTCAACTAAAATTCTTATCAAAAAAGACAACAGCAATTTCTACATTCAGGACCACTACCCAAATAACTCCTATAGAAACAATAAATTATATGTTGACAAAAAAACTGGGGTAATCAATTACCTATAAATAACTACCCCTTTAGATATATAAGTTTGTGTACTATTTCCCAACAAATTAATGCTTTTTCGCGTACAAAACCTGTTTTACCATGAAGAACACAGGGAAAGGATCTAAAGAATGTTTTTTACCACGGAGGTCACGGAGAAAACCTTTTATTGTTTTAAAATCCTTCTCCCTTTGGGAGGATAAATAATAAAAAGTTTTTCTCCGTGACCTCCGTGGTAAAACTTGCCCTTTCGGTCTTTATCCCCGTGCACTCCGTGTCCCCTCGATAAATTTTTTGGTTTTCCATACACATTGTATTAAGGTATCTCCATGTTGTTTAATTAGGGAAATCAAAATGCTATTGCAAATTCCTTCTGTTCTCGACCAGGACAAAATAGAAAATATCCGCTCCATGCTTTCCGGGGTAGAATTCGTTGACGGCAAACATTCAGCTGGCCTGGCAGCAAAACAGGTCAAACAAAATCTTGAAGGTGTTCTTAATCAAAAACAGTCCGAATACCTTGATCAACTCATCATGCGCAGTCTGGCCGAAAACCCGTTTTTTCAAAATGGTGCATTGCCCCACCAGGTATCACAACCCGTTTATGCGCGATATACAGAAGGTATGCATTATGGCGACCATATTGACGACCCCATAATGGGATCTGCCGGGGGCCGATTCCGCTGTGATGTCGCAGTCACATTATTTTTAAATAACAAAGAGGACTACGAAGGTGGCGACCTGGTTGTCAACACGACATTTGGCCAGCAAAAAATCAAACTAGCTGCGGGTGATGCGGTACTTTACCCCGCCTCCAGCGTTCATCATGTAAACGAGGTTACTTCAGGCGAAAGACTGGTGGTCGTGTGCTGGATACAAAGCCTGGTACGTGACCCGGCGAAAAGAGAGCTTTTATTTAACCTGGGAAAAGCGCGTGCAAAAATGATGCAGGAAAACCCGCATACAGAAGAAACGAACCATGTGGATCATACTTATGTGAATTTGATGCGTATGTGGAGCGAATTCTGAACGAATCAGACCACGGAGGTCACGGAGAAAATCTTTTGGGTTTAAGTCCCCTCTCCCTTTGGGAGAGGGTTAGGGTGAGGGTAGAACTTGAATTCAAGTCCAGTATTCTTGTTTTTACTCCTCCCCTCATCCCGGCCTTCTCCCAAAGGGAGAAGGAGCTTAAAATAACATTCTTTTCTCTGTGACCTCCGTGGTTAAACATTGTTTTTTAGTTAAAATATAATTGAGCATGACATGAGCAAAATTGAGAAAACAGATGAACAGTGGAAAGAATTACTCACTGATGAACAATACCGTGTCTGTCGACAGAAAGGCACGGAGCGTGCGTTTTCTGGAAAATATTACCATGATGCGAGTCATGGCACCTTTAATTGCGTGTGCTGTAACAGCCCGCTTTTCAGCTCAGAGGCCAAATTTGATTCCGGCTCAGGGTGGCCAAGTTTCTTTGAACCTGTTTCGTCCGCCACAGTGACAGAAATAGTGGACAACAGTTTAGCGATGAAACGCACGGAAGTTGTCTGTAGTCACTGTGATGCTCATCTAGGGCATGTATTTGAAGACGGCCCGGCACCTACCGGACTGCGTTATTGCATTAACTCTGTTTGCCTGAGTCTGGTAAACAATTAACTAAATTAGGTTACAAGTGCAAAACTTCTTTTACCACGGAGGTCACGGAGAAAAAGCCTAAAAACCAAAGACCATTTAAACACGGGGAAATATTATTTTATTTTTTTATTCCAAAAAATTTTTCTCCGTGACCTCCGTGGTTAAATTCTGTTTTTTTATTACAAAAAATCCTCCCCCGCGTTCCCCGTGGTAAAAAAGGTTTTATCCGTAAAATTAGAGGCAATATATATGGACAATGTTATTAACTTTCCGGCCAGGTCAGAGCATAGCTGGAACAAGGTAGAGCGATCAATGCGTATCATGCTGAATAAAACTAATGCAGATATAGCGATGCAGGATGATATTCTTGTAAAAATGAAAAATGCGTATGAAAAATATAATGCGACATTCAACGTAAAATTCAATGTAAAAATGCCATCCGGGGCAACGCAGGACGACAGGAAAAATATTGCAGACAATTTCAAACAGGCATTCGTGGACCTGGAAACACAAATACAGGATTTAATGCAGGAAGCCTTGATGGACAGGCTGTTATTGGAAATTCAACTCTACAATGCAAGAAAAAGTGCCAGAAATAACAGCAAGTAATTACTACAACATTTTATTCGCCTGTTGCAACCGGCCTCGCGGGATTGGTGATCCATTCGCTCCAGGAACCAACATACAACCTGGCGCCCGACAAACCGGCATATTCCATCGCCAGTATGTTATGGCAGGCTGTCACACCTGAACCACACATATGAATAATGTTTTCATTTTTTAAATTCCCGGCTCTTTCCTTGTACACCTCATGTAGTTCATCCTGCGTTTCAAACCCGCCACTGACCGCCAGGTTATCATCATAAGGAACATTGATAGCGCCGGGTATATGACCCGCGACCTTGTCGAAAGGCTCTGTAATACCTTCAAAACGCACCTCGGCGCGCGCGTCGATAATAAGATAGTTTTCATTGTCCATCATCAATTCAACATCTTCTGAACTGACAATAAGATCAGTATTGATGTTCGCTACAAAAGTCGATGACACAACATCCGCAACTTGATCCGTCACAGCGTATCCTTCTCGCAACCACACAGGTAAACCACCATCGAGTAATGCAACCTTCGTGTGCCCCAAACAACGTAACAACCACCACAACCGCCCGGCAACCGAACCAAACGCATCATCATAAACAACAATCTGGGTATTATTACCAACACCCCAGATAGATAATTTCTCTGACAACATGACAGGATCAGGCAATGGGTGCCTGCCTGACATTTGAGTGATTGGAGACGACATATCCTCATCCAGATGAACATAAATCGCACCTGGAATATGAGACTGGGCGTAATCTTTCCTGCCCGCCTCTGTATCCGTTAATGTAAACCGGCAATCAAACACCACCCAGCCCGGATCTTCGATATGCGCAGCCAGGTCCTTCGAGGAAATCAGTGTGTTATACATAAATGGTTATCTTTGATAAGCGTGGGTATCGCACAATGAGTCCAACTCCCGATGAACTCATTACGCCCGATACCGTTTTTACTTTTACCTTTTACCTTTTATCTTTCAACTGCTTCTCAGTACCCGCCTTTTCTGCGGCTCTCAGGCAAACCTGAAATACGCCCTCCCTGCTTGGAAGGATCACCGGGAAACAATACATACAGGTATTTTGAATCTATTTTTTGATCCGGTAACTGTTTCTCCATCGCCTTAACCATCTTGCGTGTATTCGGCTGGTTACCACCATTATTAATAAATTCATCACGCAAATAATTAATCAATGCCCAATGTTCATCTGTCAATTTCAAACTTTCATTGTCTGCCATCACTGTCGCGACAGACTCATCCCAGTCTTCAATATTCACCAGAAAACCGCTGGCTGTTGTTTCAATTGTTTTACCGTTTGCTTCAAATGACATAATTTCCTCCTGACGTGTAAATTAAAACTTGCAACTTGTAACTAAATCTCATTAATATCTTTCTGTGGAATAAACAAGCCACACCCATATATCCGGTGAGGCCCCAGACCCTTCTGCTGTAACAATAGTGCTTCTTCCTGACTGATATCAGCAACCATTACGCTGCGTGTCGCAACCACTTGTTCATCAATCTTAATACTTTTTTCAATACCACAAAGCATTTTTTTTGGCTTTATACCCATTGATCCCAATTGATCAACAATCTCTTTTGAAAAAACATTCTCATCTTCGCCGCCGGTTACTACGTAACGGGACACTAATGTCGTAATGTCGCTAAACAGCCGTATTGATGCATTATTAACAGTCAGCTCATTGCCATCGACAAGCAACGTTTTACCAACAAGTGTTTTTGCATTATCCACCCTGTGTTTGGGTAATCGCAATATGAATTTTGTACGTCGTGATAGCAACATTAATGCGTCTGCACCAGAAGGACGCTCCCAGCCATGACCTGACGTCATGATATGTATCTGATGCATGCCCGCATGCTCTTCATCAGCTAGCCAGGGTAGTTGTTCCTGCAATGCTTTTGATAATGAGAATGCGTGATCCACAGGCAGACACTTGCAGCTTATACTGAACACAAGGTCCAGCACACTATCAGATACTGCATTCAAGTCTTTTTCGTTATCATTCCAAAGCATACAGAATACCTTGATCCCTATGAAGGCAATGACGCCCAAATTGCGTCCCGGTCTACCCACCAGTCATCCTGCACCATGACATCAATCACGTTTCTTAATCTCGGTAAAAACTTCTCCGGATCATTAAGCTCCAGTTTATCCATCCAGAAACTGAATTTTTCCTGACTATCCACATTACTGTGGCGACGCGCAACGGTTGCCAGTAAATTATTGGTAAAAAAGGACAGCTCTTCATGCTCTTTTCCTTTAGCACGATGATCAGCAATATAGTGCGCGACGGCAGCCGCGATGGCAGCCCCATCTGAGTCCTCCGGTGTTTCGTCAACAATATGTTCAAGCATCGCGACGGTCAGCTCAGGATTAATCGGAAACGTGACACTCAACCAGACACCCTGGCCCAGTGCTGCCAATGACTGGTCCTGTTCCGCTGCAAACATTATTTTACAAGTGTGAACCGCCTCACCCCATGCTTCTGCCTTGATCAGGCTATCGAAAGCATCGCGTGCGACAGCAAAAGCCTCTTCGCCGCGCTCAAGATCCACCAATGCGATTCCCATATTGATCTGGATTTTGGCCTTTTCTACGGCTTCAGTATCAGCAGGCAAGGCCTTTAGCTGATCTTCATAGGCTGTGATTCGTTGTTCCAGTAGAACAGTCGATGTAATTGCGTCCTCACCACTGTCCGCATCAAGCAAACCTTCAGTGTTAGTAATAAATCTATGGGTCATCTAATTCACACCTGTTACTTTCACCTGTTAAAAGTCATCTTCAGTTATAATTTTTTTCGGGTCAAAAACAGAATGAATGCCCGAGAATGCACCTTCAATACGATCTTCCCAATTGGCAGGCGTATCCAGGTAATTTGGTTTTATATCGATTTTTAAATGTGCCGCATTCGTTTGCTTAACGACCTCACGAATCACATCCATCAAATCCTCAAATGAATCCAGCTGCGGATTCTGTATCAATACTTCACTCAAATAAATCATTTTAAACCTGCCATATGCTTATGCAATGCGTTTATGTTATCCGCTCATAAAATCGCCCACGGAAAATCATTCGTTCCTGGTTTTTCCCCGGGTCATCTTCAAACGCATTACGGTTATGCAAAACATTATTACAAATAATACCTTCACCTGCGGATAATCGGTGATGAAAAATATAAGGCGAGGCTGAATTTAAAAACGTTTTAATAAATTCGACTGCCTCATGCACAAGCTCATTGCTCTTCCATTCGATAGATCGTGTTCTGGCAGTGTAGCGCATATGTAAAGCGCCTGTTTGCGGATCGATTGAAAATACCGGACCCGTTTGTGCCGCGCGCAATTCCACATCATTTTCAATGTTTGCCGGGATGGTCATCACATCCTCTTGCATCAATGCATCAATATAAGCCGGGTTCTCATCGCGCATTAATAGATAGAGCATTTCATGATCCACAAGCGCATTTTCTCCACCACTGGCTGCCGGTGACACACAATGTAATATCATCGCCCTGATTTTGTTTTCCGGCTCATTGTAATAACCATAGGTATGCCAGTTGATGGATCGATTGCTGTAGGGAATATATTCATGGTGATTTTCAGTTGCGGTGACATGGAGCGCGGATATTCCCCCATCATCTGCACGGATATTGCTATCCAGGTTTTTCAACCCGAATGACCTGCCTATATTTTGAACAACTTGTCGTTGGCTTATATAGTCCGCCTCAGGATGGCGACTTTTATAAATGGCCATGTTTGCCTTGCTGCAACGATTTCTGATGGCATCGAGTTCGGATGGCTTCAGTTCATTGAGATTCTCAATATCGACCACAAGTTCGTCAGTTGACCGGGGTGCAGTGATCATTTTTTGATCGCGCCAGACCTGATAAGCCTGCTCATTCGCTAAATCAAACGGATTTGATGAAGCGGTATGCGGCACCTTAGCGGCTTGACTCAACATTTCTGCAAAAATCCCTCTCCCGGACAGGGATTATCAAGATAAACTGACTAATTACATGCATCAAATATATTTCCTGTAGATCGACTATAATTTGTTGGCTAACTATTTAGCGAAAAAAATAAAAAGATTTCCAGGGACTACGCTGTATATCTTTTATATAAGGAAATTGATCACGTAACGCAATGGGTATATCACCTATGGGATAGATGGGGGCATTATCACCCCTCCCTTTTGGTGTCTATAAACCCGCATAAGTCTTGTCTAGACTTGGTGCATAACGAATTTTCTATATTGATCAATAAGGTGCCGTACAAAAAAACAACATTTTTGTATGGATGACATGAATTCGGATTTAGGAGAGAAAAACTGATGGCCGGGCAAACACCGAAGAATCCTGAAAAACACGCAACATACTTACCGAAAGAAAAAACATCCTCCAAGCCTTTTCATGACACACCTATGCTTGATCAGCTAGTCGATGGGCCATGGCCAAGTTTCGTTACTGGTCTGAAACGTCTCGCCAGTGATAACAATATGATGGTCGATTTACTTGGACAGCTGGAACATTCATATAAAACACGCATCGGATACTGGAAAGGCGGTACCGTCAGTGTATTCGGTTATGGTGGTGGCATCATTCCCCGCTTTACTGAATTAATGGATGACAAGGGCAAACCCATGTTCCCCGAATCCAGGGAATTTCATACAGTACGTGTCCAACCACCTGCCGGTAATCATTATTCAACCGATATGCTGCGTAAATTGTCCAACTCCTGGAACAAATACGGTTCCGGGCTAATCGCTTTCCATGGACAAACCGGCAACATCATGTTCATTGGTACAACAACGGACAACACACAGCTTTTCTTTGACGAAATTAATGGTTATGGCTGGGACCTCGGCGGCGCTGGACCTTGCGTCAGAACCGGTATGTCCTGTGTAGGTGCAGCACGCTGCGAACAGTCCTGCACAAACGAAATCAAGGTGCACCGTAGTTTAGTCAACAATTTCCTGGATGATATGCATCGACCCGCCCTGCCTTACAAATTCAAATTCAAAGTCTCTGGTTGCCCCAATGACTGTATGAATTCCATTCAACGATCTGACTTTGCTGTCATTGGCACCTGGCGTGATGATATGCAGGTTGATCAGGATGAAGTGAAAAAAATCGTTGCTGAAAAAGGCCGAAAAAATATAATAGATAACGTCATCAGCCGCTGTCCGACCAACGCATTATCACTGAACGACGATGATACGCTGGAAGTCGATAACAGAAACTGTGTTCGTTGCATGCACTGTATTAATGTCATGACCAAAGCGCTTTCACCCGGTAAAGATCATGGTGTATCTATATTACTTGGCGGCAAACGTACACTAAAAATTGGTGACACCATGGGTACTGTAATCGTACCGTTCATGAAACTGGAAACAGATGAGGATTATGAAAAACTGGTTGAACTTGCTGAAGAAATCATCGATTTTTGGGCGGAAAATGCACTTGAACACGAACGTGTAGGTGAAACTGTTGATCGAATTGGCCTGGCTAACTTCCTGGAAGGTATTGATATTGAAGTTGAGCCAAATATGATCACGCATCCGCGAACCAGTAACTATGTCCGTATGGACGACTGGGATCAGGAAGCTGCAAAATGGAAAGAAAGAAAAGCAGCAAATTAATTCATCGAATTCAGGTTAGTAACTCACTATTTTTGGAGGCTTTAAATGGCTCAACCAGCTCATGAATATCCAGTAGAAAGCGGTGTTCCCGATGGAATGCAATTTTTACACCCCACCATGCTGAAAAATTTTGGCAATTGGAAATATCATGACCGCCCGCGTCCAGGCGTACTACACCATGTTGCTCACAGTGGTGATGAAGTATGGACCGTGCGTGTTGGCACCCAGCGTCAACTGGGCCCTTATGAAATCAATCTCATATGTGACATTATCGATAATTATGCTGATGGATACGTACGCTTTTCTATTCGTAGCAACCTGGAAATCATGGTTGATAAAGAAGAAAAAGTGGCGCCATTGATTCAGGCTTTCGAAGATGCAGGTTATCCGGTAGGTGGCACAGGTAACTCCATCACGATGATCTCCCACACACAGGGCTGGTTACACTGCGATATTCCCGGCACCGATGCATCAGGTGTCGTTAAGGCCATGATGGATGAATTACACAAGGAATTTGTCAGTGAACAAATGCCTAATCGCGTTCACATCACAACTTCCTGCTGCCAGATCAATTGTGGTGGCCAGGGCGATATAGCCATTAACATTCAACATACAAAACCACCCAAGATTAACCATGACCTGGTCGCCAACGTCTGTGAACGACCTTCAGTCGTTGCACGTTGCCCGGTTGCCGCGATCCGACCTGCCATTGTTAACGGCAAACCTTCATTGGAAGTAGATGAGAAAAAATGCATTTGTTGTGGCGCATGTTTTCCTCCCTGCCCGCCAATGCAAATTAATGATCCGGATCATTCCAAACTGGCAGTCTGGGTTGGTGGTAAACATTCAAATGCCCGTAGCAAGCCCATGTTCCATAAACTGGTGGCGGCAGGCATCCCGAATAACCCGCCAAGATGGCCGGAAGCTACAAAGATCGTATTAAACATTCTGGATAAGTACAAAAATGACGCAAAAGACTGGGAACGCGTCGGTGACTGGGTAGAACGTATCGGTTGGCCACGGTTCTTCGAGCTGACTGAATTGCCATTCACCAAGTATCACATTGATAACTGGCGTGGCGCGAGAAACTCGCTGAATGCATCTACGCATATTCGTTTCTAGGCACTAACTATTCCAGGCCCCGGCGGCTCCAGGCCCGGGCCTTAAATAATAGGAACAAGAGGAACAGGAATGAAATTCGGTATTCTTATTAACGAAGGTCCTTATACACATCAGGCGTCGGATTCCGCGTATCAGTTTACCAAGGCGGTAATAGAAAAAGGTCACGATATCTATCGTGTATTTTTCTACCATGATGGTGTTAATAACGCGACAAAACTCACGGAACCTCCTCAGGATGACAGAAATATTGTCAACCAGTGGACTGAGCTGGCCAAGGAACACAATATTGATCTGGTCGTCTGTGTTGCAGCCGCATTACGCAGGGGAATACAGGAAGAAAACCTTGCTGACGGTTTTCGTATTTCCGGTTTGGGCCAACTCATCGAGGCAGGCATCCAGGCTGATCGATTAGTGACATTTGGCGATTAAGGCGAGGTTAAATTATGAGTGAAGAAAGTACAGAAAGTGGCATAGTAAAAAAATTCATGTATTTGAATCGCAAGGCACCCTACGGCACGGTCTACGCACTTGAGTCTCTTGAGGTTGTACTCATCGCAGCCGCATTTGACCAGGATGTCAGCCTGGTTTTTATGGATGATGGCGTCTTTCAGATAGCCAGGGGCATAGATACCAAGGCAATCGGTCAGAAAAACTTCTCTCCCACGTACAAAGCATTGGGCGACTATGACATCAACAAGATCTATGTTGATAAACAATCTTTGGCAGATCGTGGACTGAGCAAGGAAGACATCCTTGATCTCAAATACGAAGATGAAGATGATGACTGGGCGGAAAAAGATTCTATACAGTTCGTGGACAAGGACGAACTCGCCAAATTAATGGAAT
>JAUWSG010000033.1 GCA_030610155.1 Gammaproteobacteria bacterium | reverse complement strand
CTTGTTGGTGCCCGCACCAGCTGGGCGCTAACGGATAGTTTGACTCTGCGCTTTGCGAGTGAACGCAGTGTTGTTGATTCAAATACAAATGAAACAGACCGTTATGCTGTTATTTTCGGTGCCGCTTTCAATCACAAATCTGGCATCAAGTTCAGTACCCGAAATGAACAACGGCGTGACTCTGGTTCATTAAGCGCTGGCGCACTAACGATCAATCAATTCGTTACAAGTAACAAATTAGAACTCAAGCTGAATCCTGATTACACCTTACTAGGAAAATTTCGCTACAGTAAATCGGAAGACAGACTTTCAAAAGATCTTGTTCAGAGGTTTAAGGAGCAAAGCCTGGGTATCGCTTATCGGCCCGTTAATCATGATACGTTCAACCTGCTTTCACGTATCACGCGTATTTCTGAACTGGATCGCGATGCTCTGGATAGTAGTATTTTATTGGGACAGCAATCGGATGTGTTCTCGGTTGAATGGTCCTGGGATTTTAGCCGTCACTTTGAATGGGTTGATAAACAGGCGGTCAGATTTAAAGAGCAGGACAATAGCCTGGATCCAGACTATAAGACACGGACCTGGTTGTCGATTCACAGGCTGAATTATCATATTACGCGAAAATTTGATCTGGGCATTGAGTTCAGACAATTAAAACAACGTGAAGCTGATGATAATCGCAGGGGCTGGTTGGCTGAGCTTGCGTGGAGAGCAACCGCTAACCTGCGTTTTGGCGTGGGATATAACTTTACGGAATTTTCTGATAATGAATTCTCAGATAATGATTATTCGGTACAAGGTGCATTTATCAGATTACAGGCCATTTACTAGGCTGAGAGATTAGGCTGCGTGAAGATGACAGGAAAACAAGATGAGTAATGGGGTTTCTTTACATACAGATAGTCAGGGTCATCAATTGATTTCTGTCAAAATAAAACGGTATCTGCGTATTGTGTCTGAATCAATATTGATTTTGATAATGGTGTTCGCGTTGTATTTATTTTTTATTGATATGTTGCAAAAAATGTTTCCGATGGGTACCTCGCTAAGTGAAATCATTAGCGAGAAAGTTTTTCGGGGTGGATTTCTCGAGCAGGAAGATAAAGATATTCGACTCAGTGTTGATGGACAGGAGCTGGCTTATTCCGGTAATACTGAATTGGCTGCAAAGATAATTGAGAGACACAAAAGCGTCAAGATAAAGCGGGCGAATGGTATTTCATGGTTCAATGTAAATAGTGGGCTTGGGCTTCATGCCAGAGATGCGGTTCAGACATTCAATCGTTCCAGTGCCGTTATCAGGTTGTCTAATGCCGGAGACATCAGTCTTGGTGAGAACTCCCTGATTATAATCAGGAACGTCGATGAAGACATTTTACTGCAGGAAAAACGTGCAAGAATACTCATGATCAAAGGGGTGCTGCAAGGTACAGTTGCTGGTAAGACAAGGAATAATACCAATACCAATACTAATATCAGAATCACAACACCATCTGGCGCCACAGCGATATTTAGCAACGATCAAAGTGACAAGGTCAGGTACAAGATCAAAGTGAATAAGGACAAGTCATCAGTCATTACGGTCTTCGAGGGGACTGCCCGGGTCATGGCGCAAGACAAAGTCGTGACACTTCTGCCAAACCAGGTAGTCACTATTCAAAAGGATTCAGAACCGGGCTTGCCTGAATATTTGCCCGACATAGTAACGCTTGTCAGTCCCTTTAATAGCAGTATTTTTTATTATCGTGATTTGCCACCGAAAATAAATTTTAAATGGAAATTACAGAGTAATGTTGATGATTATCAATTTGTTTTGTCCCGGGATCGTCATTTCAAAGACATTGTGTCTGATATAAAGCTCAAGAACACTTATTTCAAGCATGGCAACCTCAGAGATGGGCGTTATTTCTGGCGAGTGCGTAGTCGGGAAAACCGCAAAGAATCCGTGTTTAGTGAGCCAAGGGAAATACGTGTTGTCAAAGATGTCAAACCGCCGGTAATGGAAGTGGATATGCCGCCTTCTGTTCTTGTTATGAAAGATAACAAGACAGATTATGAGCTTAAAGGCAAGACAGAAAAAGAGGCTTCGGTGTTTGTAAACAGTATCCCGGTGGTGATAACTGAACAAGGAGAGTTCAGCTACAGTCTCAAACTTAAATATGGAAACAATGTCATTATCATTGAGGCCATCGATATAGCGGGTAATATTACCTATGTATCAAAACTGATTAATGTAAAAAGATAGAGCATTTATAGAATATGAAAATAAAATTAACTCTACCAATTCGTTATAAATTTCTTGTCTCAACTTTGTTGGTTGTGACAGCGGTGGTCAGCATTATTACTCTGTCGATGGCCAATTTGTTCCATGATGATAAAAAAGCTTATATACATGATCTTGCGGTAACAGCTGCAACGCATAGTGCAGATGAGGCGAGTGCCATATTGCGCGGCTATCAGGAACGTTTGTTATTGTTTGGCCGGTTTATGCTGGATCGTGAATTGGCGCAATCAAAAAAGAAAACGATACTGGAAGGCATGTTTACAGATTTTCCCGATGTGATAGGCGTCACGCTGATTGATGAAAAAGGTAGGCAGGCAACATTGTATGATTCTGAATTAATTATGGAGTCGGGGTTGTCTGCAGATGATTTTTCTGCGTACCGGATAATAAACCCCTTACCACTGGAGATAATCCGCCGGGATAAAATTTATCTGGAAAATACTACTTTGTCAGAAAAATTACCTGCAATAACAATGGCGATTTCTTTAGAAAAGCTAAACGGGAAAGTTGTTATTTTATCCGGATTAATAAAGCTCGATTCCTTGATGAAAATCGTTAAACGCTCAAACTTGTTTAATACATACATTATAGATTCAAGTGATACGTTGCTTGCACATAGAAACATAGAGTTTGTTTTGAAACGCAGAAAAGTGGATTGGCTGGAGAGTGTGTCCGAGCTGCGTCAGCAACGCAACCTGGGGTTTACCAGGGAATATAGTGTTAATAATCAACAAATGATTGGTGGCTTCGTGCCAGTTAATATTGGTGATTTGCTCATCGTTTCTGAGATTCCTGAATCAGCAGCCTATCTGACGAGCCGTGATTTACTGGATAATCTGGTCGGGATATCAATAGTACTTTTGATTATATCTGTGCTGGTGAGTCTGGTCTCGGCATCAAGGATCACCCGGCCCATAGAACAGTTATCAGATGCGGCACGCATAGTCGGTCAGGGTGATTTTAATTTTAAAGTGGATGTACGCTCTAATGATGAAATTGGCGGGTTGGCAACATCATTTAACAAGATGTCTGATGAGCTCAAAAGCCGTGAATTAAAATTGCAGGATGCACAGGTAGCGCTTATTCAATCTGAAAAAATGTCGGCGTTTGGTCAACTCAGTGCGGGTATTGCGCATGAAGTCAAGAACCCGTTAACAGGCATATTAGGTATTGCACAGCTGGCAAAAAGAAAAATGGAAGCTGGTTCCCCCTTGTTTGATAAAATGGAAGTGATAGAAAAAGAAACCAAGCGATGCAAAACAATTATTGATGACTTAATGAAATTTGCGCGAACGGACAGTCATGTGCGTGAACCGATGGACATTAATAATGTGGTGAAAGATGCCATCAAGATTGTTAACCATCAGTTAACTATAAACAGGGTGAAAATAAAAACGGATTTAGAAGAAGGTGTGTCACAAGTGATGGGGGAGGCCAATCAGATTCAACAAGTTGTTATGAACCTGCTTATCAACGCCCAGCAGGCATTGAATGGAACTGCAGGAGAGGTTTTTATAACGACGCAAAATTCAGGTCCGGAGAATGTTAAAATCATCATTAGTGATAACGGGCCCGGCATCCCGGAAGACGTCATCACCCGGATCTTTGAACCATTTTATACTACCAAGCCAGCGGGTGAAGGAACGGGTCTGGGTTTGTCAATTACCTATGGTATTGTTAAAGACCATAAAGGTGAAATAAAAGTAGAGAACAATTTAGATAAAGGTGTGAGGTTTATTATCAGTCTGCCAGTGCAGGGCGTCGGCGAAAAGTAAAAAATTTCTGGATTGGGTCGCTAAACTATATAGAAAGCAAAATGATTTCAAGAAAACTATTAATAAACAATAACTTATGTTATTTGTTGGGTTGTAAAAACGGACGCTAAGAGTGAAGAACATTAAATGAACGTGAATGAAGACAAACGTATCCTGGTTGTTGATGATGAGCAAAGTGTGCTTATGGTCGTAAATGAAGTGCTGACCGATGAAGGTTACGATATTACTACGGCAAGCAGTGCAGAAGAGGCCTTGTCCCTATACGAGCAACAACCCTTTCAGATTGTTATTACTGATATCCGTATGGGTGACATGGATGGTATAGAACTGGCTGGCAAGGTCAGAGACATAAGTAAGGAAACCGAAGTCATTATTATGACCAGCCATGCCTCAATGGACAGTGTTATTACTGCATTAAGAACCGGCGTTTATGATTATCTTATTAAACCTTTTGAAGACCTTGATGTCATCACCGCGGTTGTGAACCGAGCGAAAGAAAAGGTGGACCTCATACTTGAAAACAAAATACTGGTTGAAAAACTGAAAATAAATAATGAAAAATTGCTTGAGGCCAATGATTTACTCAGGGAGCTGGTGACGATTGATAGTTTGACCGGGTTATACAATCATGGCCATTTTCAAAATTGCCTGGCACTAGAAATATCAAGAAGCGAACGCCATTCAACCCAGTGCTCAATACTTTTCATGGATCTTGATAATTTCAAAAGTTATAATGATTTGCATGGTCATATGAAAGGGGATGACTTGTTATTAGAATTATCAGACCTGCTCAAGAGCACTAAAAGAGAGACAGATCTTGCTGCGCGTTACGGGGGAGACGAGTTTGTGTTAATACTCCCTCAGACGACCAGGAAAGATGCAATTATCTATGGTGAGAAACTACGTATGTTGATTACCGGGAAGGCTTTTTTGGGTGAGGAAGACTTGCCTGGTGGGCCAGTGACGGTCAGTATCGGGGTTGCGACATATCCTGAAAATGGCTCAGATAAGGGTTCATTGATCCAGGCGGCTGATAGCGCGTTATACACAGCGAAAGAGACAGGTCGGAATAAGGTTGTGTAGGGTGTGTATTCTTTCAGTTTATGCCCGGAGGGTACACCATGGGCACCCTCCGGGCTTAAACTGAAAGAATACGCCCCCTAGCGTCTAGTCAGAACTTAATGCACCATCAATGGCGTCTTTAGTGAGATGAGGCGCAAATTTGCTAATAAAGGCGTACATATATTGACGCAGATACTTGCCTTTGGTGATGCCCAGATGGGTGGTGTTGGACTGGAATAAATGACTGGCATCTGCATATCTCAAATTAGTATCACGTTCTTCGTTGTAAGCCATTTTGGCAAGTATGCCGACGCCCAGCCCTAATTCAACATAGCTCTTTATAACATCCGAATCCATCGCAGTCAGTGCCATATTGGTCATCAGGCTTTGTTCGGTGAATGCTTTGTTAATAATTGAACGGCCGGTAAATGCGTAGTCATACGTTACGAGCGGATGTTGTGATAAGGATTGCAGGGTCAGGGCTTCATCCAGTAAGGGATGATCAAGTGGCGTAATGACGCAAAAGTCCCAATCGTAGCAAGGCATAGTGACCAGCGCTTTGTGCATCTTCGCGGTTTCACTCGTGATGGCAAGATCAGCGACGCCGGATAACACCATTTCTGATACCTGGGTAGGGTTACCCAGATGAATACGCAAACGGACATTAGGGTATTCTTCTTTAAACGCTTTTATTGCCTGGGGTAAAGCGTACCGTGCTTGTGTATGTGTTGTCGCAAGTGAAAATGTGCCGGAATCTTCCTGGGAAAATTCGGAGCCGACCTGTTTAATGTCATCGACTTCACGAAGAATTTTTTCTGCCATTGCGACGATCGTTTGGCCCGGTTGAGTGATACCGACAAGGCGCTTACCATTGCGTTCGAAAATTTGAATTTTAAGTTCTTCTTCCAGTAGACGGATTTGCGTACTGATACCTGGTTGGGCGGTATGCAGTATTTCCGCAACATTGGACACATTCAAACCCCGTCTGGCCACCTCGCAGATGTATTCTAATTGTCGTAGTTTCATATGATGTATGCTTATACCCGTTATTTATATAACTATAGTATAGAAAATGAATATAGTTATATGAATTTGTCTATTTTGTACTGTATCGCCAGTTGTGTGGGAAATATTAGACTGTTCGAAGGTATATATACTATGTGCTTGATATTAAAGGTTATTTAGTGCGGTTTTTATGGTGTCGCGCAGGCATTTTTGCTGCTTTTCATCATTAATGGGCAGGTTATTTTTGTCTGTGATGAAGAATATATCTTCCGCACGTTCGCCAAAAGTTGCGATTTTTGCGTTTTGCAAACGCATCTGACAATTCATTAATGCCGCGCCTATTTTTGATAACAGACCCGGACGGTCAGACGCAATGACTTCCATAATGGTACGCGGGCAATTAGGATCAGGCCGAAAGTTGACCTGTGTTTTGATAGGGAAATGTTTTAGTTGTCTCGGTAGACGGCGATGAACTGGTTTAGGTGATGAGTCCAGTTGCGATAGCCTGTTGTTAATGCCCTGAATAATTTCATTAACCCTGGTTTGTCTGTCAATCTGGTTATCAGATTCTTCAAGTACAATATAGGTGTCGAGAGTGTAACCATTCAGTGCAGTTATAATCCGGGCATCAACAATGTTAAGAGCAAGTTGATCAAGTGCTGAGGTGATTGTAGAAAACAGGTTGTCATGGTCCCGGGTGTATACAAATATTTCCAGACAAGCTTCCCGTGCTTCGCTTTCAGGGTAGACTATGGTTAATGGTAAATCATGGTTTTCATTTTTTAGAATGGCTTCGGTATGCCAGGCAATACGTTCAGCAGAGTGCCGTAGAAAATAGTCGTCACCAAAGGTTTCCCACAGCTTGTTGATTTTGCCAAAATTGAGTCCGCTGTGCTGTTCCAGAATTTGTTGGGCGCTTATTTTTATTTCATTCGTCTGGCTTAGTTGGTCTTCCTGATTGTTGGCACCTTGTCTTAACACCCGGGTAGTCGACATGTAAAGTTCGGTTAGCAGGGAGTCTTTCCAGGAGTTCCATAATGTAGGATTTGTGGCTCTCATGTCTGCAACTGTCAGCAGATACAAATGATCAAGATGTAACTGACTACCAACAAGCCGGGCGAAGGCATTAACCACTTCCGGGTCACTTATGTCTTTTCGTTGAGCGGTCGTGGACATGATCAGGTGGCTTTTGATCAACCAGGCCACCATTTTTGCATCATATTGGCGTAAACCATGGTGTTGACAAAATGTAATGGCATCTTGTGCACCCAGCTCGGAATGATCACCCCCCCGGCCTTTGGCGATGTCATGGAAAAAGCCTGCCAGATACAAAATTTCAAGTTTGGGGATACGTTGAATTATATTGCTGGCCATAGGGAACTCGTGAAAAAATTCCGGGACAGTGAAGCGGCGCAGGTTCCTGATGACAAAAATAGTGTGTTCATCAACAGTATAGTGATGAAAAAGGTCATGTTGCATTTGGCCGACAATATTTTTAAAGATAGGTAAATATTCTGCGAGTATTCCATAACGGTTCATTCTTCTTAATTCATGGGTGATCCCCTGTGATTGACGAAAGAATTTCATGAATAATCCACGGCAACGCATATCGTTACGAAAGTTATCGTCAATCAGGTAGCGATGATCACGGATCAATCGTATGGTGCTGGCGCGCACACCCTTGTATTCCGGGTGTTTTGACAGGATCAGAAATATTTCAAGTAATGCAGAAGGTGTTTTTTTGAAGACATCGGGCCCGGTGACCTCAACGTATCCGTTTATAGATTGAAAGCGCTTGTTAATGAGTATCGGCTTTTCATCTTCGTCACTGTGAAGAATGGCCTCTTGAAATAATTGTAATAACATTTCATTTAGTCGGCTTAACTCCATTACGTTACAGTAATATTGCTTCATGAAATGTTCTACCGCCAGGCGGTTATCTTTATCTTCATAACCAAACTGTTTGGCGAGTGTGCGCTGGTAGTCAAATAGCAGACGATCTTCATGACGACCGGTAATTATGTGCAGACCAAAGCGGACTTTCCAGATGAAGTTCTGGACTTCCATGAGAGCATTATATTCTGTTTCAGAGAGGAAATTTTTATTCACCAGTTCATGCAGTGTGGAGGAGCCAAAGTGCCGTCGGGTGACCCAGCCAATCGTATGAATGTCCCGCAGGCCGCCTGGCCCGTCTTTTATATTAGGCTCAAGATTATAGGCGGTGCCAAAGAATTTTTGATGTCTTGTGTTTTGTTCTTCGAGCTTGGCCTCAAAAAACGCTCTGCTTGACCATATCCTGTCCGGGGCAATTGCACTTTGCATTTGTGAAAACAGAACATCGGGCCCGTTGATTAATCTGGATTCGACCAGATTTGTGATGACGGTGATGTCCTGACGTGCTTCAAGCACACATTCCTCAACTGTGCGGACACTGTGACCGACTTCCAGGCCAATATCCCAGAGGAAGGTCAACAGGCTTTCTACATCGTGACTGATTGTTGCCTTATCGTCATTGGGCATCAGTATCAAAATGTCGGTATCTGAAGCGGGGTGTAGTTCCCCGCGTCCATAACCGCCGACTGCAACGAGTGCCGCATCCTGTTTTTTTATGAACAGGGAGTAGGCCCGTACCAGTAGCTGATCAACGACAGAGGTATATTGAAACACCAGGCGGGTAGTATCATCACCTTGTTCAAATTTTTGTTTTAAGGCTGATTTTGCATTTTTTATTGCTGACTTGAATAATGCCAGGGGCTCATTATTTTCTGCCAGTGCGTTATCAAATTCATCCGCATCAAATAGCCCGGTTTGTTCAGCTTGCATAGTTTTTATCTAGCCTGATAACTTTTCAGATTGCTTCGCAGTGATATAAGCATCTGTTTCATGAGTGTATGAGAAAATTACGATATGAATTGTCCTTACGACTTGGTTTGACCTCTTGTTTTTTACCGCAAAGGCGCCAAGGCCGCAAAGTTTTAATATATAAAACACTAGAGGACATAGCTGCTTATTTTAAAATGTTATTGGTATTAACCAATAATATTTTAAATATTGGTAATATTAACTTTGTTTTTCTTTGCGTCCTTTGCGCTTTTGCGGTGAATAGCATTAGATCTCTTCGTCAGGGCGTTTGGTGAGTACTTCGTAACCGGCACTGGTCGTCAGGATGGTATGTTCCCATTGGGCAGATAAACTTCTGTCTTTGGTGATGACGGTCCATTTATCAGGCAATAATTTAACATGGCGTTTGCCCGTGTTTATCATGGGTTCGATAGTAAAAATCATACCGGGTTCGAGAATCAGACCAGTATTCGCTTCACCATAGTGTAATACTTGTGGTGCTTCATGAAATTCCTTGCCAATTCCATGGCCACAGTACTCCCGTACTACGGAATAATGATTTGCTTCGGCATGTTTCTGAATGGCATGCCCGATATCACCCAGGCGGGCGCCTGGTTTAACGCGTTTGATGCCAATGTAGAGGCACTCATGGCAGATTTCCGTTACCCGTTTAGCGAGGATAGAGGCTTCGCCTACAAAGAACATCTGGCTGGTATCGCCGTGATAGCCATCTTTGATGACGGTGATATCGATATTGATAATATCGCCATTTTTTAATATCCGCTCGCCTGGTATACCGTGACAGACCTGGTGGTTTACCGAGGTACAAATGGATTTGGGAAAACCATGGTAGTTGAGTGGAGCAGGGATGGATTTTTGCTCATTTACCATAAAATCATGGCAAATCCGGTCCAGTTCATCCGTGCTTATGCCTGGTTTGACATAAGGCTCGATCATGACCAATACATCGGCAGCCAATCGGCCCGCGATGCGCATTTTATCTATTTCTTCTGTTGTTTTAATCGTAACGGTCATTTTTTCCAAATATCTCCACTTTACTGCCCGAATTTAAAGGTCGCCATGGGCGAAATTACACTAAATCCTTAAATTATTTAAGTTTATTAGCGTAATAATTGTCGTACAAGCCTGTTTATGGTATAAAGCGCCCGCGAATTACGCAAACTTAATCCTGAGTTTTTAACTCATTTATTTTAATACGCACATATATCGACACATAGGCTAGGGTGCCGGGCTGATTTGGCGACAAATTAACCAGGTTAGTTTATGGGATATATGGAGGCCTAACCCTTAACAGGAGTAGTAACATGACCACTGTATCTATGCGTGAGATGCTGGAAGCTGGCGTTCATTTCGGACATCAGACCCGGTTCTGGAATCCAAAGATGGGGCAATTTATCTTTGGCGATCGTCAAAAAATTCATATCATCAATCTCGAATACACCCTGCCTTTATTTAACGACGCGTATAACTTTGTCGGTAAAGTCGTAAGCAAACGCGGCGCCAAAATATTGTTTGTTGGTACTAAACGTGCCGCGCGGGACACGATTAAAGAAGAAGCTATTCGATGCGGCATGCCTTATGTGAACCATCGCTGGTTAGGCGGTATGCTGACGAACTTCAAGACTGTAAAACAGTCAATTAAAAGATTAAAAGAACTGGAAAAAATGCGCGATGAGGACGGTTTTGCAGGGATAAACAAAAAAGAAGCCTTGCAACGTACCCGCGAACTGGAAAAGCTTGAGCGTACCCTGGGTGGTATTAAAGACATGCCGGGTGTTCCGGCAGCGATTTTTGTGGTTGATGTTGGTCACGAAAATATAGCAATTAATGAGGCCAAAAAGCTGGGTATTCCCGTTATTGGTGTTGTTGACACGAATAACAGCCCATTGGGACTTGATTATGTGATTCCGGGCAATGATGACGCGATCAGGGCGATTCGGCTTTATACAAAGAATCTTGCCGATGCGGTATTGGAAGGTAAGGAGTCAGTGGCGGGTATTGCGGGCGACGCAGATGATTTTGTGGAACTGGATGAAACCGGGGCGGCTGTCGTTAGCGATGAGGCTCCTGAGAAGAAATCAGTCGTTAAAAAAGCCAAAGTAGAGATAAAGGCTGCTCCAGCAGCAGAGCCGGAAATCGAAGAGCCTGAAGAAGTTGTGGCGCCAGAGGAAGAAGTTGTTGAAGTAAAGGCGGCTGTTGAGCCTGCGGTAGAACAGAAGGCTGAAGAAGTTGTTACAGCTGAAAAAGAGAAACCGTCAAAAACGGTGACTAAAAAGGCCGTCACCAAGAAGGTGGTAGCAAAAACAACCGCAAAGAAAACAGTTGCTAAAAAGGCTGTTGCCAAAAAGACGGCTACTAAAAAGGCAACTGCTAAAAAGACAGTTAGCAAGAAAGCAGCTGCCAAAAAGACAACTGTGAAAAAAACAACAGTTAAAAAATAAGGTTCATATCCATAGTAGTATCAGAATCGGGTTTTGATCTTTGTTGTTTAACTATTTAAAGTATTTGATTTGAGGGTAAGTGATATGGCAATTACTGCTGCATTAGTGAAAGAGCTTCGTGAACGAACTGGCTCTGGCATGATGGAATGTAAAAAAGCGTTGGTAGAAACCAATGGTGATATTGACGCGGCTGTTGAAGCGTTACGTAAATCAGGCGCGGCAAAGGCAGACAAGAAATCCGGTCGTATTGCTGCGGAAGGGCGCATCATTATTGAAAAAAGTGGTGATGGTAAAAATCTTGTTCTGCTTGAAGTAAACAGTGAAACTGATTTTGTTGCCACCGATGATAATTTTGTCAATTTTGCAACGGCGGCGGCAAAACGGGTTATTGATAGTAAGCCAGGTAGTCTGGAAGAGCTAAATGGTCTTCCGGTTTCGGATGATGATGCAACCACTATTGAACAGGCGCGAGCTGCATTAATCGCTAAAATTGGTGAAAATATTACCATTCGCCGATTCGAACTATTGGATGTTGCTGGAAATATTGGTGCAAGTTATTTACACGGTGTGCGAATTGGCGTGCTGGTAGAACTGGAAGGCGGTAATCAGGATCTGGCAAGGGATATTGCCATGCATGTTGCAGCAACCAATCCGGCGTGCATTGCCGAAGCGGATGTACCTCAGGAACTGATAGAAAAGGAAAAGGCAATTTTCTCTGCACAGGCGGCTGAAAGTGGTAAACCGGACGAGATCATTGAAAAGATGGTTGGTGGCCGAATTAAAAAATATCTTCGTGAAGTTACCTTGTTAGGCCAGCCTTTTGTTAAAGACCCTGATACAACAGTAGAAAAGCTGGTAAAGGATGCGGGTGCTAAAGTTGTTCGCTTTGTTCGATATGAAGTGGGCGAGGGGATTGAAAAGAAAGAAGATAATTTTGCTGACGAAGTTATGGCTCAGGCTAAAGGAAACTAGGCAACATGACCGCAAAATCACCTGCTCCTGTTTTTAAGCGTGTACTGCTTAAATTAAGTGGTGAAGCATTGATGGGTGATAATGATTTTGGCATTGATCCTGCTGTTATCAAGCGTATGGCGGCAGAGGTAAATGAAGTAATCAAGGCAGGTGTCGAGGTTGGTCTGGTCATTGGTGGCGGTAATATATTTCGCGGTGTTGGCCTGTCGGCCAGTGGCATGGATCGGGCCACTGCAGACTATATGGGTATGCTGGCAACGGTCATGAATGCCTTGTCTTTCCAGGATGCGCTGGAAAAACAACAGGCCACAGCACGTGTTATGTCTGCACTGGCAATCAACCAGGTTTGTGAAGGTTATATCCGTAGAAAAGCGATTAGGCATCTTGAAAAAGGCCGGGTCGTGATATTTGCGGCAGGTACAGGTAATCCTTTTTTTACTACAGATTCTGCAGCCAGTTTACGTGGCATCGAAATTGGTGCAGAGATTGTGCTCAAAGCAACAAAAGTGGATGGTGTTTATTCAGCCGACCCGGTTAAGTATCCGGATGCTGAACGTTATACCCGTATTACTTATGATGAAGCGCTGGAGCGCAAGCTAATGGTAATGGATGCCACTGCTATTGCGCAGTGTCGGGACTATAATATGCCGTTACGTGTGTTTAACGGTAATACCCCTGGCGCATTAATGCGAATTATCATGGGTGAAGACGTAGGAACTTTAATAGAGCGAGGTTGAGCAGATGATTAACGCCATTAAACAAGATGCAGAAACACGCATGGGTAAGAGTGTTGAGGCGCTGAAGCATGAGCTAACCAAGCTTCGTACAGGCCGTGCCAATCCCAGTCTACTTGACCAGGTAATGGTTTCTTATTATGGCAGTGATGTGCCGATCAGCCAGGTGGCAAATATTTCAGTGGCCGATGCGCGTATGTTAACTGTTACCCCCTGGGAGAAAGGTGTCGCACAGGATGTCGAAAAAGCAATTCGTAATTCAGATCTGGGTCTGAATCCGGCTGCATCCGGTGATATAATCAGAGTGCCATTGCCTGCGCTGACTGAAGAACGTCGTCGCGAAATGATTAAGCGAGTAAAGGCAGAAGGTGAGGCGGCACGTGTGGCGATTAGAAATATCCGGCGTGATGCAAACCATGACTTTAAAGATTTGCTTAAGGAAAAAGAAATCACTGAAGATGATGAAAGACAAGCGCAGGATGATGTCCAGAAATTAACAGATAAATCTGTCGCAGAGGTAGACAAACTGCTGGAAATAAAAGAAAAAGATTTAATGGAAATATAGTAATATTCATGTGAAAGATACGGAGATAAAGCGGAATAAACGTTAACAGCAACTTATACAACAAGAATATCTCCATTTTTTACTTTGTCCTGCGGGATAAAAGATCTCCACTCTACAAATAGATTCTGGTCATACAAAATGTCTGCCCAAATGCCTGCTGATAAATCCACTGATACAAATAATCCTGCAACGCAAAAATTGCCGCGCCATGTCGCCATCATTATGGATGGAAATGGACGTTGGGCATTAAAGCGTTACTTGCCTCGTGTTGCGGGCCATAAAGCGGGAGTGGAAACGGTAAGAGGGGCTTTACAGTTTTGTGCATCGAAAGGTATTGAAGTGCTTACCTTATTTGCCTTTAGTAGTGAAAACTGGCGGCGCCCTGAAAAAGAAGTCGGCTTGTTAATGGAGCTGTTTATGACCGCGCTAGGCCGTGAAGTAAAAAAACTCCATAAAAATAATATTAAGGTAAAAATTATCGGGGAAAAATCAGCATTTAATACACGGCTTCAAAAAAGTATTCATGATGCTGAGATGTTGACTAAAGATAATGATGGTCTGGTGCTGGTGATTGCTGCAAATTATGGCGGTCGTTGGGATATTGCGCAGGCCACAAAAATAATAGCCAGTCAGGCTGCATCTGGTGAAATATCATTGTCAGACGTAACGCCAGAATTACTCCAGACACACCTTTCATTACATGACTTGCCTGAGCCTGATTTATTTATTCGTACTGGTGGCGAAAAACGCATCAGTAACTTTTTGTTATGGCAACTGGCATATACAGAATTGTACTTTACCGATACCTTGTGGCCGGACTTTAATGATGATGCATTTGAGGATGCTCTGAGTTCTTTTGCGGGCCGGCAACGCCGATTTGGTCGTACGGGTGAGCAGGTACTTGACGGTGCTTAAACAACGTCTAATAACCGGGTTTGTACTCGCTTTTTTACTTGTCTGGAGTATTTTTAATTTATCCAACGACTATTTTGCCATTTTAACAGCGGTGTTTGTTATTCAGGGTGCATGGGAGTGGGCACGCATGGCTAACGTGTCTGCAATGTGGCAACGTGTACTTGTCGTATTGCTGGTGTCTTCAATTATTCTGATTTTGTGGAATTCGATTGAGTCAACGCCTTATCTGGCTGAGATCATTTTTTCTATTGCGGTTGTCTGGTGGCTGTTATGCGGGTTCTGGGTTTTTAAAAATCCGCAAGGAATTAAATTATCTTCGCAGTTTTTTTTGATCAAAGTATTAATCGGTGTTGTTGTACTGGTTCCGGCATGGTTGGCTCTGGTCAGTTTGCATGCAATAACGTTAAACGGACCATCGTATGTATTGTTTATACTCCTGTTAACGGCTGTTGCTGATAGCGGCGCTTATTTTTCCGGCAAACGTTGGGGCTCAAGAAAACTCGCACCTCGCGTTAGCCCGGGTAAAACATGGGAAGGAGTATGGGGCGCAGTTGTACTAGTGGCGATTTATTCAATCGTAGGTGGTACATTGTTACTGGATCTGGAGCCGTATAAACTCTTGCTATTTATACCCTTATGCCTGGTGGTATTATCTTTTTCGATCCTGGGTGATTTGTTTGAAAGCATGATAAAGCGACAGGCAGGCATTAAAGACAGTGGCCAAATTTTACCCGGACATGGTGGGGTTTTAGATCGAATTGACAGTATTACCGCGGCTGCACCTGTGTTTGTGGTGGGATTATCGATTTTGGAGATGGTCAAATGAAGTCAACAGACGCGCCAGAATCTGCTAATCAGTATCGGCAATCAGAGTCGCTATCGCAAACTGGAATCGTGGTCTTTGGTGCGACCGGTTCGGTTGGGATAAGTACGCTTGATGTGGTTGCTCGCCACCCTGAGAAATTTCGGGTTGTTGCGCTAACAGCATTTTCGCAAGTCGAGAGGATGGTTGAACTTTGTAAAATTCATCAACCGGAATATGTTGTGATGGTTGATTCAAATGCCGCGGAACTATTACATAAGGCATTGAGTCAAACCGGGCTAAGCATTAATGTGCTCAGTGGCCCGCAAGGCCTGGAAAAAGTGGCTATCTTGCCACAGGCTGAATATGTCATGGCTGCGATCGTCGGGGCGGCGGGGTTAGTGCCGACACTTGCGGCGGCAAAGGCAGGTAAACGCATTCTTCTGGCTAATAAAGAAGCGCTGGTCATGTCAGGATCCATTTTTATGAATGCGGTGCGCGAAAATAATGCGCAATTATTACCCATTGATAGTGAGCATAATGCCATTTTTCAATGTATGCCAGCGCTCAGTGAAAGCGAAAAACAAGCTAATGGCAGTTTGTCAGATCTGGGTATCAGTCGTATATTATTGACGGCATCGGGGGGACCTTTTAGAAAAACAGCCCTGAATGAATTGGATAGTATTACCCCCGATCAGGCTTGCGCACACCCTGTTTGGTCAATGGGTAGGAAGATATCAGTTGATTCTGCAACCATGATGAACAAGGGTTTGGAAGTAATAGAAGCATGCTGGTTGTTTGAGACAAGACCGGAATTTATACAGGTTGTTATACATCCGCAAAGTGTTATTCACTCTATGGTGGAGTATGTTGATGGCTCTGTACTGGCTCAACTTGGCAACCCGGATATGCGTACACCGATTGCCCATGCGTTGGCATGGCCGGAACGCATTGAGTCAGGTGTTGATCGCCTGAATATTTTTGATATTGCGAGTCTGGAATTTGAGAAGCCGGACTTTAATCGTTTTCCGTGCCTGAAACTGGCTATTGAGGCAGGTGAACAAGGTGGAACAGCACCAACGATTTTAAATGCTGCAAATGAAATAGCGGTAGATGCTTTTCTCAATGGTGGATTGTCTTTTCCCGGGATTGCTCGAGTCGTTGAGAGCACGCTGGAAACAATGACCACTACCGATGTAGATTCTCTGGAAACCATTCTTCGGGTTGACAGCGAGGCAAGGCAAGTCGCCGAAGAAAGTATTAACAGTATTAAAATGCGGGTTCATTAATGGGTAATATTTTATTTTCACTTGCAGCGTTTATCGTTGCACTGGGTGTCCTGATTGCTGTCCATGAATTTGGACATTATTGGGTTGCACGTCGTTCTGGTGTGAAAGTGTTGCGATTTTCTATCGGTTTTGGGCGTCCTTTGTTCAAACGTATAGCCGGCCCTGATAAGACAGAATATGTTCTCGCTGCTATTCCTCTGGGCGGCTCTGTGAAGAT
This sequence comes from Gammaproteobacteria bacterium, assembly GCA_030610155.1. GTDB lineage: Bacteria > Pseudomonadota > Gammaproteobacteria > SG8-11 > SG8-11 > JAADIM01. Next base: position 2,262 of record JAUWSG010000033.1, on the reverse strand, counting down.
GCTGGACGAGCGTGAAGGCGAAGTAGCAGAAGAAGACTTACCGCGCGCATTTAACCGGCAACCATTGAGCAAGCGATTTGCCATCGTTGTTGCAGGGCCGCTTTTTAATTTTTTATTTGCCATCGTTGCCTATTGGGCCATGTATAAAATAGGCGTGCCCGGTGTTAAACCAATTGTTGATCAGGTAGAGGAATCGTCTATCGCTCAAAGCGCAGGGTTCATGCCGGGTGATCAAATTTTATCAATTGATGGACAACAAACCCCGACCTGGAGTGTTGCCAGGATTAAACTATTATCTGCATCACTGGATAGTTCAATTGTAACCGTTAAGGTTCAGGCACAAAATCATGCGCAGCGCGATATTCAATTGAATCTGGATTCAATTACATCCGAGATCAAGGATGGGCGAATCCTGGATGAGCTGGGTATTGCGCCCCCGCGTCCGCTATTGCCCGCGGTTATCGGTAAATTATTAGAAAACGGTAGAGCACTGTCTTCGGGATTAAATGAAGGTGATGCGATAGTGACGGCAGATGGTCAATCAGTAAAAGACTGGGAAGCTTGGGTGGATTACGTCCGTGCCAGGCCAGAACAGGTTATTTTACTGACGATAGATCGACAGGGTGAGAGTCACCATCTGGAATTAACCCCGGCAAGGGTGACGCTGGAAAATGGCGATGAAATTGGCCGAATTGGTGCAGCACCGGCGATTCCTGATTCTATACCTGAAGAACTGCGGGCTGAAGTGAAGTATTCACCTGCTAAAGCGTTTGTGGTGGCTTGTGAAAAAACCTGGGACATGTCTGTTCTTACACTTCGTATGATTGGCAAAATGCTCTTCGGTGAGGTATCGCTGGATAACCTCAGTGGCCCGATTACAATTGCAAAGTATGCAGGTTATACAGCATCTGCCGGGCTGGTGACGTTTCTTGCGTTTCTTGCCATTGTCAGTATTAGTCTGGGGGTGTTGAATCTTTTACCAATCCCGTTGCTGGACGGGGGGCACCTGATGTTTTATATCATTGAGCTTGTTAAAGGCAGTCCGCTTACGGAAAGTTATGAAATGATATTTCAGCGGGTAGGTTTGGTGTTGTTGCTAATGTTAATGTCCGTCGCATTATATAATGATTTTGCGCGCATTTTTAACTGATCGAATAATAAAGTAATGTGTAATTTATAAAAGCGGGCGCAAGGTATTTTGAAGAAAAAATTTCTGATATTAGTTGCTTTAGTTTTGGTTTTTGCCTCAAAAAGCTGGGCATTTGATTCTTTTGTAATAAAGGACATACAGGTCGTTGGCCTGCAGCGTATCTCTTTGGGCGCAGTTCTTAATGATTTAACTTTGAAAGTTGGTGATACTTTTAACGAAAAACGCTCTATAGAAGTTATCCGTTCATTATTCAAGTCGGGTTTTTATCATGATATATCTCTGGAACGTGATAATGATGTTCTTATTGTGACGGTAAAGGAGCGACCTGCGATTGCCAGTATTGCTGTTACGGGAAATAAAGATATCGATACCGATACGATGATGGCGGAGCTCAAGAAGCTTGGTTTGGCCGAAAATCAGATATTTAATCGCTCTTTGCTTGATAATGTGGAACAAGGTCTGCGCCAACAGTATTTTAGTCTGGGTAAGTATGGGATGAAGATTACATCCAAAGTTGTACCCAAGGATCAAAACCGGGTAGATGTGTCTTTGCAAATTCGTGAAGGCAAGGCAGCAGAGATTCGCCGCATTAATATTGTTGGTAATACCGTTTATGATGAAGAAGATCTGGTAGGCAGGTTTGAGCTGGCAGAAGAGGCCACGTTTTTCAGTGATGCAGATAAATATTCACAGCCCAAGTTAAGGGCAGACCTGGAAACATTGCGTTCCTATTATCTGGACAGGGGGTTTATTAATTTCAAAATACTGTCAACTCAGGTAACTATTTCACCTAACAAAAAAGATATATTTATCACGATTAATATTTCCGAAGGTGAGAAGTAGTATGTTGGTGAAATTATTGTTGCAGGTGAAATGGTGGTGTTAAAAGAAGAGTTAATGGCACAGATTACAATATTTAGTGGTGATGTTTTTTCCCGTAAACAGGTTTCTATCTCTAGCAACTTCCTGGGCGAGCGATTGGGGTTTGATGGATATGCATTTGCAAATGTTAATGCGGTTCCTGATATAAATGAAGAAGAGAAAAAAGTTTCACTGACATTTTTCATTGATCCGGGTAAACGGGTTTATGTACGGCGGATTAATATTACCGG
>JAUWSG010000122.1 GCA_030610155.1 Gammaproteobacteria bacterium | reverse complement strand
ACCCAGGCGAGCGCATCGTTGACATCACTGATGATATCTCGCCATCCTGCGTTATTACATTCTGGATTACCGTCGCTATCACCTGCCAATCGGTAGAAAGGTGCAAACACAATAAATCCCTGGTCAACTAACATAGGAACGCTTGCTTCCAAACCCAGAAAAGAAAACCCTCGACTCGACCAGGTGCCCCCGTGTATCGCAAGGATTGCGCGCTGATTTTCGGTATTAATCGCCGACTTATAAATGCGCATTTCAAGTTCACAAACACCATTACCTCTACCCGTATCGGTTATAGTTTTATAGTTCACCCGCTTCATAAAAGGCTGCTGAAGTGTATCTTTAGGTAGCGTCAGTATATCCAGGCGTGTAGAAAGTACAGTCGTCCATGGCTGGCTTTTGATGCTGGGTACTGGATCGGAAACTTGTGTCTCCGCTGGCCACGAGGCTGCATTGCCCAGCAGTTGTTTTGATTCCGGACTCATATGGGTTGCACAATATTCTTCCGTATTCTCTGGCTTAAAAGCAACTTCCTGAAGGCAATTCGCATCCGTAAAGTAGTGCCCCATATCAGACCCAATAGTGGAAGCGACCTCACAAACCCCGGCGTTTATCGTATATAAGGGAGAAGTATCCAGAGGAAGCTCAAAATAATCTTTAACTGCACCACATGCCAACGTAGAGCCAAGTTCCGCTAATGCCTGTTTTTTTTCTTCGCCTTCCAGCGCCAATAAAATGTATAACACCTGACCTGGTGTTTCATCTAAAACACTAAACAGGATATCTGGTAAGCCGAGCTCGGTAATGAGTAGACTTTTAAATTCTGAATCATGAATCTCGGGCGGTAACTCAAAGATGGTTTGACTATTAAATGCACTGCTAATGCCCGGGTCAGGAATGCCATTGCGATCCAGGCCGTTAAGCTTGTTATTTGTTTCGCCAATGAAGTCTGTGATTGCTTCACTCCCCTGCTGATTGAAATTATCTATTAATACGTTTTCAGCGGCTTCTATCAACAAACCCGTCACATTAAGCCCGCCAAACTCACCATCGATATCAGTATTACCAAAATTGACACCGCCACTGATCTGCGCATGTTTATCAACCACCAGCCATTCGTTGACGCTATCGTAAGAAGGAACAAGATTAATATTGACAGTCAAACTAAGATCAAAATTTGTTTTTGCTAATAAAACACCGCTATCAGTCGCAAACTCCCTGCAACTTCCAAATAACCTTGTGCCATAGCTGACCACGGCATTAGCAGACAAAGCGATGCTGCCAATCAAATTGGCATGAATAACGATGTCTTTAATACCATTTAAATCCAGAGTAAACGCAGAACCACTCGCTAAACGAAGATCAGCGATGGCAGGATCAACCGTGACATTAGCTGTACAACCACCACTAGTGATCTTTGGTGTAGACAACTGAGTTAATAGTTGATTGTCTTGAAGCTGTATTCCAGATTTATCTAATTCAGCTTGCAACAGTTGGTGCACATAGGCCGCAAGTGGATCACTGCTTGCCTGGTTGAAATTACCTGTCAAATCAGAAATTGGAATCGAAACATGATTTGTAACCGCGATACAAGTTGTTGAGTAAACAAAAAGCAGGGCACAAACCATTCTAATTATTATCGAAGGGGCAAAACTGGAGAGTGATGGGATGGCAATCATTCTGAAATCCTTTCAAAAGAAACCACTATTGGAAATTTATTATATACACAGAAATTTGAATATCACCTTAATAAAAAGATTTATCCTTAAAAGTATTATTTTAGGGGTGAAATGGCCCGATTAAGACCACATATTAACGTTTTTTAACGACATTATTCTATAGATTCAACAACTTGCCCTGGTCAGGCCCCATTACATTACTCATGCCCATTACATTGACTTCAGACCCCATTACATTGCATTACATTTGCGGGAATATGGGAGGCCTGACCCATTATCATTCTCTAACGTGTTAAATTATTGTCACTCGTGGGAGATGAGAAGTCTGACCCCAATATAGCTAGATAGGCAAAACAATGGAATATCGAAAATTAGGTCGAACAGATTTAAAGATCAGCGCCATTGGTCTGGGCACCATGACCTGGGGCTTTCAAAATACACAAGCGGATGGTTTTAAGCAGATGGATTATGCGCTTGAGCGCGGCATCAATTTTTTTGATACTGCCGAAATGTATGCGATACCACCCAGCGCTGAAACCTTTGGAACCACTGAGACCATTATCGGCAATTGGTTTGCTTCACGACAAAATCGCGACAAAGTGATTCTGGCAACAAAAATAGCGGGCCCGGGTTTGCCCTGGATAAGAGAGGGCAACAATGAAATCAACAAAAAAAATATACATCTCGCGATTGAGGGCAGCCTGAAAAGATTAAAAACTGATTACATCGATCTTTATCAATTACATTGGCCTAACAGAGGATCCTATCACTTTGGACAGATATGGGATTACGCACCGAAATTTGATGTACAGGAACAAGAGGATAATTTTTTAGAAGTGTTACAAACCATGCAAGCATTAATTCAGGCCGGTAAAATTCGTCATTTTGGCGTATCTAACGAAACCGCCTGGGGCTTAATGAAATGGCTACAAATAGCCCGGCAACACAACCTGCCGCGTATCGCGTCTATTCAAAATGAATATTCTCTACTTTGCCGTCAATTCGAACCTGACCTCGGTGAAATAGCAACACATGAAGACTGCGGATTGCTCGCCTGGTCTCCCCTGTGCAGGGGGATGTTAAGCGGTAAATACCTCAATGGCGCTCGCCCGGAAGGCGCACGATTAACAATAGAGACACGTGCGGAGCATCGCATTCACCCAATAACGGATGCTGCGATTAGCAAATATGTTGAATTGGCTAAACAGCATGAACTCGATGCGTGTCAGATGGCATTATCATTCGTCAACAGCAAGCCATTTGTCAGCTCGACACTGATTGGCGCCACCAACATGGCGCAATTAAAAAGCAATATAGACGCCATTTCACTAACGCTGCCTGTTGAGCTTCATGAAGAAATAGAGAAGGTCAGACGTGAGTATCCTATGCCTTTTTAGGACAGCGCGAACAGACTTTCTGTTTCTCACAAACGTTAAGCTGTAATATGTTATTTATTTGTCACCCGTGGGAAATGGCAGTCCTGACCTCATCATTTTCATCATTGGGGTATTCAAAGCGGGTTATCCACTGTCAAATTAATGATGCGATGACGGCTCATTCGGTAACCGATTCTGTTTCGAGCAGGCCACCGGATGAGCGGCCCTTATCACGCTGCCGCTGTAACCGTCGATCAACCGTGCGGCCGGCGCGATCAGCAGCACGGTCGATGGCGGCATAGAGATCCACTTCAGTATCTTTGATCACGACGTCTGGCAGTTGGATGAGCACTACCTGTATTTGGCAACATTTGTCTGCACCGCCGCGTGGGCCATTAATGTCAGACAGCCTTACTTTTACTCGCTGGATATATTCGTAACGAGATATCAGAGAAAAACCCAGGCGTCGTTTAATGTGGCTGCGCAAGGCATCCGTGAGTGGAAAATTGCGTGATTGAATATCAATATGCATGTTATCTCCGGTATTTCAATTTAGCGATATTTGATAACCAGAGTAAGTTGATTTTGAACCAGAGGAAAGTCGATTATTATTACTTCAATATTCGTATTTAACGAAGTTATTGCAGCGCGATGATTAACTATAAACACTTTCACTATTTACAAGTAATGGCAACGAAAAAAAAGCTGGCGCATTATGCACGCCAGCAAACATCCACCTAAAACTCATGCAATACCTGTCAGGACTGACTGTGAATCACCACTGTAGAAACGGTGGGATGAGCCATTATTATTTCAACTATCAATGCTTATTCAGCAATCCCTAGCGTAACTGCTACAAAAACGCCGATCATAATTAGCGATACCAACCAATACTCTTCCCTCATTTAACGCACCCCCCATTTGTATTATGGTTAATAGTCTCGTAATTCTCAGTTCTTATAGATAGTCTTCGCTGTTACAAGTACATTGATGAAAAACACCCAGAAACCAATACCCATGCCGGTAGAGACAACCGCGATGATTGGGGTATAGAGACGGTGAACCTCAGCCACTCCTTCGTGATCAAGCTGTAATAACAGATTACCTTCGATGATGCCAAACACCATCAACGTGCTATAGAAACCGCATATACCCAGCGTGGTCCACCAGAATGTGTGATTGACCAGACGCTGTGAAAACAGGGGTTGGCCTGAGAGTCTGGGAAGCAAGTAATAGGTTACCGCCATGCACAATATCACCACTCCTCCAACCACATTGATATGAGCATGAGCCAGGGGATCGATCATGTGTCCGGGTCCGCCGTAGGGACTGCCGATGGAATCCAGCCAGGCTCGAATTGGCGGTTGTATCTGTAATACACCATGCACCGTACCAATGAAAAAAAAGGTTACAGACGCCAGCAGGAATTTAATAAGGTCACGATCTTCTACTGTGTTTTTATCAGCGTTTTTCTGTTGCTTCATTTTTAATTTACAATCGGAATCAGTTTTTCTGTGGTATCGGTGTGGTTGTTTAGTTTTGCTTGTTCCAGTGCCTCGGCTACTTCCTTTGGCATATAGGTTTCGTCGTGTTTAGCCAGAACTTCACTGGCGACAAACACCCCGCCTTCGCTCAGACGCCCCTGTGTTACAACGCCCTGCCCCTCCTGGAACAGGTCAGGCAAAATCCCGACATACTTTACTGAAACTTTTTTTGCATTATCGGTAACGAGGAAATGAACTGTCAGGCCGTCGTCCTCGCGTCGGAGACTACCTTCCTCTACCAGCCCCCCTAATCGAAACGTATTATTCTGCGCAACTTCACCTGCGTGGACCTGGCTAGGACTGTAAAAAAATACCATATTGCTGTCGAAGGCCCGCAACATTAATGCCGCCGCAACGCTCAAACCCGTTATACCGATAAGAACAAACCACATTCTTTTATGTCTGGCTTTCACTTCTACCTCGTTTTCCCAATCGTCCCGGGCTCTACCGCTTGCACCAACGAGCCTCCAGTGAAGACCACAGTGCACTGACCAGCAGGATGCGTTGTCTCCGGAAATTCGATCTGATAATAATTGAATCTAGGATAGGCCTGTTTTAAACTAAGGAAAAGTCGATTATTATTACTATAATGTTCGAATTTAACGAAGTAACTGGAGAGCGATGATTAACTATAAACATCTGCACTATTTCTGGGTAGTCGCAAAGTCGGGCGGTATCGCCCGCGCCAGCGAGCGTCTGCATTTGACACCTCAGACCATCAGCGGCCAACTCACTCTACTGGAAAATAATCTGGGCGAAGACCTTTTTAACCGGGTGGGACGTAATCTTGAACTAACAGAGTCAGGGCGGTTGGTATTGAGCTATGCTGACGAGATTTTTTCACTGGGTGGCGAGCTGGAAGAAATGGTACGCAACCTCCCGGATGAAAGACCGCTGGTATTCAAAGTGGGTGTGACAGAGGTGGTACCGAAATCTATTGCCTATCGTTTGCTGGCCCCGGCGTTACAATTGGCGGAGCCTGTACGTATTGTTTGCCGGGAGGGCGATATCGATACCATGCTAGGTGAGTTGGCCGTACACCGGGTTGATCTGGTGATCGCAGACGGCCCCATTCCACCGAGTGTGAACGTGCGCGGCTTCAACCACCCGCTCGGTGATTGCGGCATTACTTTTTTTGCAACTCCCCGACTGGCTCGCAAGCTCGACAAAAAATTTCCACACAACCTCAATGGCGCACCATTGCTGCTACCAGGAGAAATGACCGTAGTACGTAACCGTCTTGTACAGTGGCTTGACGCACAGCATATCCACCCGCGGATCGTCGGCGAGTTCGATGACAGCGCCCTGATGAAGGCCTTCGGTCAGACAGGGACCGGGGTGTTTATCGCACCCACAGCCATTGCGGCGGAAGTAGAAAAACAGTACGGCGTAATTGCCATTGGTCAAACAGATGAAGTACGCGATCACTTCTACGCCATTTCCGTGGAGCGAAAAATATCACATCCAGCCGTGGCTGCGATTACCGAGGCAGCGCGTGAGTGGCTGATTCCGGATGCGCCACGGCAACGCAAGAAAAAATCAAACAGGAAAAGAAAGTGAACGAACAAGACAATATATAAAGAGGTTCTACGGAAAAAGGTGTATCGGCGATAGACCGGCATGAAGAACAGCCGGGTATATAATCGAAATATTCGAACATAAGGCCTATAAGATTCGACTTTTTATGTTTTCACTAAAGGGATAGAGTATTCCCGTGAAAAGAAAGTCAATAACACGCTACTAAGGAATCTTATATGTTTATCAACACGTATCAAAGAATACTTAAAGCTATCAAACCGTGGATTACGATCGCCGAGCATCCTTCCTTGCATACACCCATTCCCGTCAAGGTGCAGGCTCATGAGTCTGAGCGTCGTCTGCTGATGAGAACTCGGCAAACCCGGATATTAAATCAACGGCTCAAACGGTAAGGATAAAAATGAAATGCATTAGAGGACCTGTATTATTACTGATACTGTCCCTGTTTCAGGCATCCCCGGTACTGGCTCGGAGCGATGATCTCATACAGCAGGAGATCGAAGCGCAGATTGTTAAGAATGTGAAACTGCGCGACACCCTGATTAAAGTACATGTTGAACAACGGCAAGTGGTTCTTACCGGGGAAGTTCGGCTTTACGAACAAAAACTGGTAAGTGACCGTATCGCCTGGACAACCATGGGAGTATTCGAGGTGGATAACGAACTCCAGGTGATACCGAAGCGGCCCGTGTCCGATGCAGCCATCAAACGTAAGATCGGGGAGATCATAAAAGCCGACGAGCGCTTTCGCGCCGCGGGGGTGGTGGTCAGGGTCAACAACGGTGAAGTTTTTTTCAAGGGCAACTTTCACGACTTTCGCGACCCGTCGATGCTGAAGCACAAGATAGCAGAAATTGAAGGGGTGATTGCGATCAAGATCAGTGCAGCGTTCCTTGCCCGATCAAGCAGTACCGAGGGTGGCGCAGAATATGTAGGGACACTGATGACTTATAAATAATACTCGGCTCTGTTGATATTTATCACCTAACCTGGCTTGTGCTAACCTCATTATTTTTGTTTCCCGCAAACGTTAAAAAATAATGCGTTATTTATTTGACACCAGTGAGAAATGGACGGCCTGCCCCCACCACAACCCCATCATCCCTCTACTGCTTCTTAATAATTCATGACAATTTTTCTAGGTTGACGGCACTCAATCAAAGGAGTATCTGTGTAGTATAACTCCTGTTTAAAGTGCAGCAGATAATAAATAGACTTGCAAAAACTAACAGGATATAGAGTGTCATTAAAATCTAAAAATGCTGTAACACTCTAACGAAAAGCTTGAGACCTAGATTGCATAAAAAAGCCGAGTTACCGTGTGACAGTAACAATGTCAGATGGTAGCTCGGCTTTTATTTATTTGGGGATAGCTAATTTCGGAGGATTCTTAAATGAAAAGTATTACCTTCAAAAATATTCTGTATAGTCTGTTTATCACACTTATCCTAACCGCCTGTGGTGGCGGCGGCGGTGGTGGCAATACCACCCAAACTGATACATTAACCTTATCTACAGCTTCGTCAGATCCCGGCCAATACATCACCGTCTCGCATAACTCTATACAAACTGATACTCCCGTTGATATAGAATTTCGTGGCCCTGATGGTTATCTCATCAGCTCGAAAGTCATAAACACATCCGACGGTAATGCAAAAGTAATGGTTCCCCCTTTTGTTGATGGCGTAACAGGTGCTTTCAAAGCAGGTAATGTAAGTGTCAAAATAAAAAATATTGATTCACAAGCGAGCCTGGCAATTAATGAATTACCGACACTTGAGAACATGACGCCCGGACAAGTCATGATCATATTGCTGGAGGCAACGATTGCCGAATATGTTAATGCACAAAATAATCTTGATTTGATGAATGCTGATTTAAGTGCGCAAATGGATATTAGTGCTGCATATGATGCTATATCAAACCAGATCCTGATACTGACAGACATTATCGATCAAATTGAAACAACAGGTGAGCTATCTATTGAAGGAATCAATGGCAGCCTGACACTGTCACCAGGAGATCTGCTGGTGGTGGACCAGCTGCTTGCGTCATCAATCGCAGGCATATCGAATGAATTAGGCGGCACATTTACATCTACCGCGCAATTACCAGTTGGTTCTCACCAACCCGGGCACACCGGCTTCACGGAACAGCAAATACGCGACATGATTAATAATGTCATAAGTGAAGCAAAAAGAGGGGTTGACGGAGACAAAGTCCTGATCGGCGTTGTTACGATTGGCGTAGGTGCTGTAGGATTTTTTACGGTAGGACCACTGGCCGGTGTAGCAGCCGCGGCTGGAGTCGGCTTGACCTATTTGGCGATCTCTCATGATTTCATTACCGCAGAAACGCTGGAAAAAATGAGCAACGCGATAAATCAAAATGCACGACCCGCTTATGATAGCGCCAAAAAATCACTTGATTCCATGTTTGTTGTCGTCACAGAGTGGTCATCAAAAATTCCCGGCATTCCAGGTCGCATAATGTCAGTGGTTTCAACCGGCCTTACTGCAAAAAGCACCATCGAAGCAGGAGAAAATTTAAAATGTGGTAATCCTCCCGGAACACAATCTCGTCCAATGAGTATCACCCTCCTTGATCCCGCGTATCAGATCAGTGAAACAACGTTTGATTTTTGTACCGTTGGTAGTGAACCAGGGCCAACACCTGGCACAGGCACCTTTACCGTATTGGCTATCATGAATGCTGGTCAGCAAACACCTAACAACAGCCCAACAGAACAGGATATCGCCAATGCCGACATTCAACTCTCAGGAAACTCAAGCGCACCGACGATCAGCTGGTCACTCAGTGATACTATCATTGTGTCGGTATTTGATAACAATTTTTCAACATCGACCAATCCATTTT
>JAUWSG010000038.1 GCA_030610155.1 Gammaproteobacteria bacterium | reverse complement strand
GGGCGGTGACTGCGCTTGCCGCAATCAGCACATAGATCAATACATTATGGAATTGGTAAAGAAACCGTATTAATGGACCTCGAGTCTTCGGCTCGGGTAGCTGGTTCGGCCCGTGTTTAGCGAGCCGGTTCGTTACTTCTTCTCTGGATAGGCCATCTGCTGTCGTGTCGAATGACTCAAGGGCTGTTTTTGCACTTTCGGTATGCCAGCTTTCTGAGGTCGAAACTGACTCACCTGATTGACCATTTGGTTTTCTGAATGCTTTAAGTGAATGTCGTATCACCACAGTGCCCACAACAGACAGAACGACCAGCACAGCAAGGATAATCAGCCACTCCATGACTACAGTATCAAAATGCCATGTAAGATTGTCATTCATTTTGGCAGGTTTTTTTAGGTATTTATTACATTACATGTATATATACTATAGAGGTGTCCTGGTCTTAAGGGAACAAAAATAATCCACTGTTGCCGGGTCAGAGTGAATCAGTGGCCTTTATACAAAAGTTCAATTTTGTCCTGGTGCAGGGCAATGATACGCTCACGTTTGAGTTTCAAAGTGGGGGTCATCAGTTCATTTTCTATTGTCCAGGGTTGTAAAAAAATAGCTGCTTTATAAATTTTTGCGTAACCCGGGAAATCACATAATTGTTTTTTTATTTTTTCCAGAACCAGTTTTTTTAGCGTTTTATCTGATAGCGGATCATCATCATTGTCTGATAAATTCAGTCGCTTTGATAATGATTGCCAATGTTGCGGGTTTAATACCACGAATGCAGATATAAATGGTTTTCCTTCACCTATAATCAATGCCTGGTCAAACAGTGTGTCTTCTGTAATGGCAGTTTCCATATCGGCGGGTGGAATTTTTTCTCCATTTGATAATACGATGATTTCTTTTATTCGTCCGGTGATAAAAATATGATTGCTTTCGTCTATGCGGGCCTTGTCTCCGGTATGTAACCAGCCGTCCTTGTCGATGGTCTCTTTTGTCGCGTCCGGGTGGTTCCAGTAGCCCAGCATAATGGAGTCACCCCTGGCGAGTAATTCCCCTTCAGTGGAAAGCATGGTCTTAATGCCTTTCAAGGGGGCGCCAACGCTGGCTGGAATATTATTCTGCTCCCGGTTGGCTGAGATAATAGGGCTGAATTCGGTGAGGCCATAGCCCTGTATCAGGTTCAATCCCAGTCCGATGAATGTTTTGGCAATATTTTGAGACAGTGGTGCACCACCACAAATTGCAACGCGTAGTCGGCCACCCATTTTGGCGATGATTTTATTTGCGACAAGCCGCTTTAAAACAGGCAAATAAAGAAATGAGGATTGCCAGGAAAGACGTTTTTGCCGATACTCAAAATGTTTCCAGCCAGACTCGACCATGTTGTTAAATAATTTATTGGCAAAAGTTGATTTGTCTTCCAGTTGCGTCCGAATTTTTTTGTGTATGCGCTCATAAATTCGTGGCACGGATATAAGGATCGTTGGCTGAATGGTCAGCATGTCATCGGCAAGTTGATTTACTGAGCGGGCAAAGGCCACTGTCGCGCCGGTGATTATGGGGACGTAATATCCCAGGCTGCGTTCGAACATGTGTGATAATGGCAGGAAAGATAAAAAAACATCATGCTCATATATCGGGACGCAATCAATAGCGCCATAGATATTGCTGAGAATATTTTTGTGGCTCAGCATAACACCTTTGGGTCGTCCGGTTGTCCCGGAAGTGTAAACGATGGTGGCCAGTTGACGACTGTCATTGACCTCATTGCTAAGTCCGACAGCTTGCCCGGGTAACCAGTCCTGGATCGACATCAGTCGTGAATAACTGAGGCTGTCATCAAAAGGGTGCAGGGATAAAAGACGCACCAGGCCATCGAGTTGGGCATGTATGGTTTTTAATTGTTGCAGGTGCTCCTGGCCCTCGACGATGAGGAGTTTTACGCCCGCATCTTGCAGGATATAGGCAACATTGTCAGCACGATCATTGGGGTATAACGGTACAACAACCAGTCCAAGCCCTAATGCTGCCTGCTCCATCATTATCCATTCGCGACTGTTTGGCAGCATGATGGCAATTTTATCGCCGGCATGCAGATGTTCTTTTCTTAATGCTGCTTGCCAGCGGGCCACTTCCTGTGACATTTCAGACCAGGTGGATGTTTCCCAGGTTTTTGTTTCCGGGTTGAAATACCGGTAGGCAATACGTTCAGGCGTTTTTTCACTGCGTTCAATAAACAGGCCAGGTAAGGTCAGTTTGTTATGGTGGTCGATTATGTTGCTCATGGTTATTGTATTGCCTGGATTGATTATTCAGACCAGCCTGCATCCGGCGAAAATCGGTCGCCGTATTTATCTGACAAGGCGCTTAGTTTTTCATTCAGCACACTTTTGTTTTCTTTTTCAATATAATTCATAGGTCCGCCACGAAAAGGCGCAAAGCCGGTGCCGAATATTACCCCGGCATCCAGTAAGTTATCATCTTCCACAACGTGTTCACGCAAGCATGCAACCGCTTCATTAAGCATTCTCAGGATCATGCGGTTACTTATTTCATCATTTGATACGTTGGTAGAGGTTGATTTGTTTTGTTTCTTTTTGCCGTTCTTTTTGTTGTAGCGATAAAAACCATTGCCGGATTTTCTGCCAAGATTGCCGGCGTTGACCAGTTGGCGCAGTCTTTCCGGTACATCGACGTGATAGGCTGCGGCAAGGTTCTCTGCGACATGTAAACAAATATCCAGGCCGACTGTATCCGCAAGTTCAATGGGTCCCATTGGCATGCCAAATTTCAGCGCGACCTTGTCTATCGTGCTGGCAGGTACTCCTTCTGATTCGAGTATCACGGCTTCCATCAGGTACGGCATCAGGATTCGATTTACCAGGAACCCGGGTGTGCTTTTAACCGGAACAGGCAAGCGGTCAATGTGACGTGTAAATGCACTGGCTTTTTCTACGATTTGTTTGTCCGTATTCGGGCCGTGAACAATTTCGACTAATTGCATTTTGGCGACGGGGTTAAAAAAATGCAGCCCCACCAGTCGTTCAGGTTTGCTTAATACGCTTGCCAGATCTTCTATCGGAATACTGGATGTGTTTGTGGCCAGTAATGCATCGGGTTTTATGACGGATTCGATTTCCTTGAACAGGGTTCGTTTGGCATCTATGTCTTCAAAGATGGCCTCGATAATTACATCCGCCCGGGCCAGTCCGATAGAACCAGTGACGTCGGGAATAAGGCGGTCCATGGCGGCGGTCACCAGTCGGGGCAGTTTGAGTTTCTTTTTGTATAAACGGTGGGCGCGTTTTAATACGCCGGCAATGGTTTCATGTTTGTGGTCCTGAATGGTGACATTGAAACCACGTAGTGCGCACCAGATAGCGATATCGCCTCCCATGACACCGCCACCTATTACATGAATATGTTTTGGGTCAATCAGCGCCTTGTTGCCCAGTGTTTTCATTCTTTCCTGCAGGAAAAAGACACGTATTAAATTTTGAGCCGTTTCATCGGTGACCAGGCGTGCTTCTGACGCCCGTTCTTCTCTGAGCATGCGGCCAGGGGTGTCAGCATATTTCTGCCATAAGTCGATGATGGCATAAGGTGCCGGGTAGTGGTCTTGAGGTGCTTTTGCGGCCACTTTTTTTCGAAAAACTCTGGCAAGCCATGGACGGACCAGACGATGATTGCTAAGGGCCTGCCAGCGTTTTGGCTTGTGCGGGGCAGGGGGGTTGAGCATGGTGCGTCGTGCGGCTTCAAGTAACTGTCGTTGTGGTACGGCATAATCGATCAGGCCAATTTTTTTTGCGGCTCGAGCGCTGATAGCGTGGCCAGTGAGCATCAGGTTCATCGCGGCAGGTGCGCCGATCAGTGGGGGCAGGCGTACTGTGCCACCAAAACCCGGGTGGATACCCAGCAAGACTTCGGGTAGACCGAGTTTTGTCTTAGGGTCATCTTCAGCAATCCGGTAACGACAGGCTAATGCCAGTTCCAGTCCGCCGCCCAGGCAATATCCACTGATAAGCGCAACAGTCGGACAGTCCATGTTTTCAAGGCGGTCAAAAACAGCTTGCCCGTGCCGCACAAACTCGGCTGCATCCTCGATGGTTTTCATGGATGAGAATTCTTTGACGTCTGCGCCGGCAATGAAACCACTTTTTTTGGCTGACAGGATAACAACGCCTTTGGGTATCTGTTTTGATAAGTCAGTTAGCAGGTTGTCCAGTTCACTCAAGGCTTCGCTGGAAAGAGTGTTTGCGCTGCTGTCATTTCTTGAAAAATGTAGCCAGGCGATATCGTCGCCATCGCGTTCCAGGCGCCAGTGCTGGTATGTTTGTGTTTGTGTCATCTTATGTGGACTCCCTTTCTATCAACATTGCGCCTCCTTGCCCACCCCCGATACACAGACTGGCCATGCCCCTGGTTGCGTTGTTACGTGCCAGTACCTTGAGCAGATGCAAGACAATACGTGCGCCACTGGCACCAACGGGGTGACCCAGGCTGATACCGCCGCCATCAACATTAAGGCGCGAGATATCAATTTCGCCAATTGTAGTGTCGGTGTGCAGCTCTTCCCGGCAATATTCTGAATCCATCCAGGCCGCACGACAGGCTAGCACCTGGGTGGCGAATGCTTCGTTGACTTCCCAGTAGTCGATGTCATCAGGTGTAAATTTATGTCGTTTTAAAATTGGTGCCATTGCATGTGCAGGTCCCAGACCCATCTGGCTGGGGTCCAGTCCTGCCCATTCGCTGTCAATGATTCGGCCCATGACAGGTAGATTGTATTTTTCAACGGCTTTTTCACTGGCCAGAATTAGTGCGGCGGCACCATCGGTGATTTGGGCGCTGTTACCGGCAGTGACCATGCCAAAAGGTTTATCAAACACCGGCCTGAGTTTGGCCAGGCCATCCATGTCGGAATTCCGTCTGACACCATCGTCGTGGTCATAATAATGGCCTGTTGTATCGTAGATAACTTCGATTTCATCCAGGTGGCCATCGTCATGTGCGCTTGCCAGGCGATGATGGCTTCGCATGGCATATTGATCCATCTCTTCACGGGAAATATTAAAGCGGTGGGCCAGAATTTCTGCAGTTTGCCCCATCGACAAACCAACAACCGGGTCAGTTAAACCGCGTATCAGGCCGATGACAGGCTTCAAATGTTTTGGTCTTAGTTTGGAAAACATTTTTAGTCTGGCGCCAAGTGAGCGTGCGGCAAATAAATCACTTAGCCAATTGACCATTTGTTCATTATATAAAATCGGGGCATGGCTCATAGACTCAACACCACCGGCAAGCACCAGCTCTGAGCGGCCACTGGCAATGTTGTGTGCGGCACAATCAATGGCCTGCATGCCGGAGGCGCAATTGCGTTGTACTGTCCAGGCGGGGACATGTTTTTTACATCCCAGCCGAAGCGCAACCACGCGAGCAATATTGGCCTCGTCAGGGCCTGGCATTACACAGCCTAATATGACTTCATCCAGTTCAGAGGGCTCAAAGGTTTGTCTTGAGAGTAAGGCGCGACTTGCATAGACGGCCAGATCGGCAGCATGGAACGGACCCGGTTTTCCCTTTGCTTTTAAAAAAGGGGTGCGGCTACCATCAATGATAAAAACATCTCTTCCTTTTTCCTGATGTGGCATTGTTATACGCTCTCCGAGTTTGCGCTTTTGTGTGCGTTTTCAGTGGTTCCCTAAGTCCGGCAAGTTCCCAGGTAGTCCGGATCAAAGTCATCAACCTTGATGACTTCTTTGCTTGCAAGATCAGCCGCATTTAATATCTGCATTTGTTCCTGGTCAATAATACCTTTGCCGATGGCATCTTCGATTAGTGTCGTTCGGTCGCGTCCTTGTATGATTTTGTTGCGTTGCGCCGTTTTGATTGCATTTTCAATCGGCTCTGCGGCGATCACTTTTTGTAAAGTATCTTCAAGACGACCAAGTGTTTCGTTAACGGACTCAGGTATATATATGCCGTTAGTCAGTCTGTCCCGGGTGTTTGATGGTGTTAGCAATATGTCGGCAAGTTTATGTCCCAGAATATCGTCAGGTGGAGTGAAAGGTCTACCCAGTGGGAAACATATTATTTTCAGTAACCAGGCCACCGGACGGTTTGGAAAATTACGCAAAAATTCCAGCAGGCTTTCCTGGCTTTGGTATAATGCGTCTTCGCATGACCATTGTAGCAATGGATAGTCAGTTGATTTTTGACCCTGGTCTCTGAAGTGTTTTAATGTCGCGGATATTAAATATAACTGACTTAGAACGTCGGCAAGCCGCCCTGATAATTTTTCCTTGCGTTTCAATGCGCCGCCTAAAATCAATATGCCGATATCTGATGTTAATGCGAAACAGCTACTTAGTCTTGTGGCTTGTTTATAAAAATACTTTTCTTTTCCGCCGGGCGTTAATACAAAAGCCGCACTGCTTAAACCCAGGAACAGGGCGCGTAAAGCATTGCTGATAGTAAAACCAATATGCCCAAACAGCGCTTTGTCAAAATTAACAGAGGCAATTATTGGGTCAGATTCAGTTGCTGCCTGCATTTCCTTCAGGATATAGGGGTGGCAACGTATTGCGCCTTGTCCAAAGGTGATTAACGTGCGCGTGAGTATGTTGGCGCCTTCTACAGTGATAGCAACCGGGATTGCCTGATATATTCGGCCCAATATATTACGCGGCCCCATACAAATGGCGCTGCCGCCCTGTACATCCATTGCATCAGTGATGATCGTGCGCATACGCGCGGTCAGGTTATATTTTACAATCGCGGAGATAACCGATGGATGCTCACCCTGATCAACGGCGCCTGCGGTTATTTTTCTTGCGGCCTCCATTTGATAGGTGTACCCGGCCATGCGTGCCAATGGTTCCTCGACACCTTCAAAGCGGCCAATCGGGGTACGAAATTGTTTGCGTATACGTGCATAGGCACCGGTTGCCCGGCAAGCGAGTTTTCCACCGCCTGTGCTCAGGGCGGGCAGAGAAATAGAGCGACCGGCTGCAAGTGATTCCATTAGCATGCGCCAGCCCTGACCGACACGTTCCTGGCCGCCGATTATCCAGTCCATTGGAATAAAAACATCCTTGCCACTGTTAGGCCCATTTTGAAAAGCAATATTAAGTGGCATATGACGCCGCCCGATGTTAATGCCGGGTGTGTTGGTGGGAATTAATGCCAGGGTAATACCGATGTCATATTTATCGCCCAGTAACTGGTCCGGATCATATAATTTGAAGGCCAGGCCGAGTACTGTTGCGACAGGCCCCAGGGTAATGTAGCGTTTTTCCCAGTTAAGGCGGATACCAAGCACATCTTTTTCATCGTTAAATTCACTGCGACAGACAATGCCAGTGTCAGGGATTGAACTTGCATCACTACCCGCTTCGGGACCGGTGAGCGCAAAGCAGGGAATGTCTTCACCGTGCGCGAGTCTGGGCAGGTAGTGGGCTTTTTGTTCATTGGTGCCATAATTAAGTAGCAGTTCGGCTGGCCCTAATGAGTTTGGCACCATCACAGTAACCGCAGCTGTGGTGCTGCGGCTGGCAATTTTTACCACAATCTCGGAGTGCGCCAGCGCTGAAAAGGCCTGGCCACCATACTCCTTGGGTATGATCATGCCAAAGAAACCGTTGTCTTTTATGTATTGCCAGACATCGGGTGAGAGATCAAAATCTTCATGTGTTATTTTCCAGTCGTCAATCATGTCGCAAAGTGACTGCACCGGGCCATCAAGGAAAGCCTGTTCCTGGGCCGTCAATGTTGGTTCCGGTGTTGCGATTAATTTTTTCCATTTAGGTTTTCCGCTGAAAATTTCGCCGTCCCACCAGACAGTGCCGGCCTCTAATGCGTCCTTTTCGGTTTGTGATATTTTCGGGATGGCTTTTTTTATGAAGGGGAAAATTTTATCACTCACAAGTCGGCGGCGAATTGACGTGACGTTAACCGGGATGGCGATGAGTAAAAAAACGATCCACAAAAATACGGTGCTTGCGACAGAGGTAAGCGTGATAGTGTGGATTGCGAGTATCACGGCAATTATATTTGTCCAGACCAGTAATGGTGTCCGAAAATAGGCCAGGGCCCAGAAAATTAAAATCGCCAATGCAATACAAAGATAAATAGTCATGATTTAATAGACGTATTAGATGCTGTTTTATTTCAGGTTAATCTTTTTGATTATTTTTTTCGATGGGGTCAATGAGTTTATCATCATCTTCCGTCGAAGTGTTTTGTGATTCATTAGCCATATTTACATCTTCAATAGCTGCTTTATTAACATCAGTGTCCACTGTATTTTCATCAGATGCAGTAACAGTTGTTTGTTTTTCGTCTTCTTGTGCTGACGGAATGTAACAGTCATTTGCATCATTACAAACTACGCCATTCTGGTCCCATGGAAGTTGCCGGTAGACGGCCAGGTCATCGAGTCCTATGAGCGCATATTTTATAATTTCAAAGTAAGGTGAATAGTCAAAATCTGGAGGCGTGTATAGCCGTGTATTACGTTTAAACATGCGTAAGTTTCCGTCGCTGGTTTCATGGACCACCGGCAGGATAGGAAAATGTACCGAAGTGAATGCTGATGCAATCATCGACGAACAAACCGCCTTTGTTGTTTCTCCCACGTTGTCTCGATCGAACAGACTGGACCACCATCGTCGTGGAAGCAGGCGGTAGGGCATGAGGAATCTTGCAAGATCAAACAGCTGCCTTACATTATAGTCACCTCCCGTGTGTTGCAGGGAGAAGGATAAGACTTTGGTGGCGTCCTGTCGGGTCAGACCTTGCGGGCGGCAGATTCTTAAATGGTCTCTGTGGTACTTTTTTAAGGGTGTAATAATTGTGCCTTCACCTAACAATGCCTCGATAAGTAACTGGTCGCTTGGGTCACCCTTGTAATGTTTTTTTATCAATTCACGATCTGATTCATTTTCCAGTTCATGCAGACGACCAATATAAAGTGCGGAATGTGTCCAGGGGCTTTGGGTAATATTTTTAATGACATCGCTGACCCGGCTGCGGCCTTCGATCAGTAACACATCACAGGGCCTGATTTCAAAAGAGAGGCGGTCAAAATCACATAAGGGAGAGCCACCTACTGCTTCTTCGTAGGTGAGCCAGTCTGTCATTTTGTTTGTTATCCAGCTGTATAGTCCCACAATTTATCCTTAATTTATGACTTAACCAGAGGTTCCTGAATTGCCCGATGTGAAACGTTATCCAATAAATATAGTTGTCGCACCAGTTTTAGCTATCTGGTGGCGATTTCAGCAAACTAAAACAAACAGCAGAAATTCATAAAAATACCTAGAATCCTACACTTATAACGTTATAGCGGCATTTAAAGGGGGTTCTAAAGGCGCATATAAAACAGGGTTAAGTAGCCGCACACTTAATTATCCGCCGTAATTTAATCTTTTGACCTTATATGATGTCTGGTTGTTCAACCTGGTTTTTCTGGGTCTGTCAGGTCAGGCAATGGATCATAATCCCTATGCATACGCTCAGGTTAATTTTGATATGATGTGCGTTGTTTTATTCATCTGCAGGGTATGGTCAAAACATGAAAATGAAAAATAGTCGGTCCTTAAAATGATAAATGCTTTTGTAATTGTCGCAATTTTTACTTATTTGCTGATGTTATCGGCTTTTTATTTTCGTCATATTCGGCGTATCCACGTGCCTGTGATGGTAGCGGTGATGGTTTTTGATTGTTGTGTGCCGTTTTATTTGTTTTTAACGCGGGACTGGAAAGCAAGGTTAATTGAAAGTGGTGATATATTGTCATTTGCTGTCTGGATGCACTTTGGTCTGGTGATTACGCTTTATTTTATATATGCGCTGCAAATTCAAACTGCCAGAATGCTTTTAAAGGGTTCAGATAATGAAGTTCGCGCAGAACATGGGGGGCAGGGTAAGGCAATATTAATAGTCAGAGCGTTGGTGATTTTAACAGGCGCTATGTTAATAGACCCGGAACTGGCTGAATCCGGGTCCGGGTCTATTATGATGGAGTAAGGGCCTGTAAATGCTACTTTTTACTGTCGCTCATCAGCTCATGGATGATAGGCGTTAAAATAATTTCCATGGCAAACCCCATTTTGCCGCCAGGTATCACCAGCGTGTTCGGGCGTGACATGAAAGAATCCTGCAACATATTCAACAGATAAGGAAAATCCGTTTTCTTCGGATCTCTGAAGCGTATCACGATAAAACTTTCATCCGGTGTTGGAATGTCTCTGGCGATAAACGGGTTAGAGGTGTCCACTGTTGGAATACGCTGGAAATTAACATGGGTACGCGAAAACTGTGGCGTGATGTAATGAACATAATCGTACATGCGGCGCAAAATAGTGTCAGTGACGGCTTCTGCTGAATATCCACGTTGCGAAGTGTCGCGGTGAATTTTTTGAATCCATTCAAGGTTGACGATCGGGGTGACACCAATTAAACAATCAACATGTTGGGCAACATTGACATCGCCATTAACAACACCACCGTGTAAGCCTTCGTAGAACAGCAGGTCATTATCTTCTGATATGTCTTCCCAGGGCGTGAATGTGCCGGGTTCCTGGTTATAGGGCTTGGCTTCTTCATAGCTGTGCAGGTAATAACGCCTTTTTCCTTTTCCGGTTTCACCATAGTTTTTGAACAGTTCTTCGATTTTGTCAAAAACGTTACCTTCAGGGCCAAAATGGCTCAGGTTGCGTCTTTCGTCGTGCGCACTTTTAATTTCTTCTTTCATTTCCTTGCGGTCGAAACGATGAAAACTGTCACCCTCAATGACTGCAGGCTTGATTTTTTCACGATAGAAAATATGCTCAAAGGCGTCTTTTACTGTGGTTGTGCCCGCACCTGAAGAACCTGTTACGGCTATGATTGGATGTTTAACTGACATGCATCTCTCCTAAAAAGCTTGATTAAATCTAAATAAAATTGGTTTTCTTGTTGAGTCACCTGGCATCAAAAGCGCAGGGGCTGTAAAAAATTCTTTGCGTTTGTACTGCGGGTTAGCAGCGGGGTAGTTTATAAAAGTGTTCGTTACTGATCCAGCGTTTATTAACCATAATTAATAAATGGTTAATAGGGCTGTTCACCGAAGACCGTAATAGTACAGATTTCCCGGGGGTTAAAAAAGACACATGTAAGAATAAAAACGGGATTTTGCCGGCATTTCGCTCATGGACGACAAAAGCGACGCAAAATCCTTATACCTGAGGAGTCAGATAGGGATTATTACGTGGATGAAACCTGGAAAGGTCATTTCACCGCAAAGGCGCGAAGAACGCAAAGAATGACTAAATTATAAAAAAGTGAAAGATTCTTGATCTGTTGTAATGGTGGGCCCTGGTCATTTCGTAATCCGTTCACAAGGTTTTTAAAACAAAAAAGATTTCCTTTGCGTTCTTCGCGCCTTTGCGGTGAATCGCTTTTAAATAGATAAATAACAACAGGATGGTTAACGCGTATTGTTGGAAAACGTGACGTTCTGCACGACCGGGCTGTTATTTTTGACTGCATCGGCGAGCGTATATTTATCAAGCACTGCGAGGAAAGATTGACTGGCTTCATTCAAAGACATTTTAAGTGCACATAAAGGCTCAATGATACAGGGCGGATTGTCGTGATTAAAACATTCGACGATATCGAAATGTGGTTCTGTTTGTCTGACAACATCACCTATGCAAATCGATTCAGGTTTATGCGCCAGTCGAATTCCACCGCCTTTTCCGCGGGTGGTATTGATAAACCCGGTGCTTGCCAGGTGGTGGACAACTTTTACCAGGTGATTGCGTGAGATATTGTAGTAGTCCGCTATTTCACTGATTGTGACAGCGCAATCATTCTTCTGGCTCAGGTAGGCCAGCACTCTTAATGAATAATCCGTGTATCGTGTGAGTTGCATTAATGTAAAACAGTATGCACAGGATCCAGAATAACGTCTTCCATCCAGAGGAAGGCTTCTTCCTGATCGGGTTGATTAAAGAGGACCAGCAAGACAACCCACTTCAAATGGTCAAGTGTGAAATCACCTGTTTCCAATGCCATTGATCGATCTATGACAAGCTCACGTGTAATTTCATTGATGACATGAATTTGTTCCAGGCGTAACAGATAGCCACGGCACTCCAGGTTCAGCTTCTTTTGTTCTGACTGATTATATACTCGTATGGACAGTTTATTCGGCATTGCGTGTGGCAATGTTTTTTCTTTCAATGAGACCAGGCCTTCGAGCCAGTCAAATGCCTTGCTAATTTCCGAAGATAAAAAACCTGCCTGTTTTAATTCAACTGAAAGTGACTCCTGATCAGTATGTAATTCAGAGTTATCGTCCATATAGTTCTCGAACAAATACATGATGACTTCAAAAATATTTTCTTTCATTGTCGGGACCTTTAGTAACGAGCCAATAATGACAGCATACTATGCTCAGGTTTTCAGTCTATAGTAAAAACCATTAGAAGATGTAATTTTACCTTGCAATTCTAATACCAAAAGTAATGATGTAATAGTATCAATGGATAAACCGGAGCGCAGCACCAGGTTATCGATGGATATGGGATCAAAACCTATGTTATGTAAAAATTTATCATGGTGTTCAGTGTTGTGTGGGTCAGGTTCATCGTTATCCGTTTTAGATTGGTCAACCCGGGCAATATTAAGTTCACACAGTGGTGCAATTCCTTCATTAAGTTCACATAGTGGTGCAAGTTCTTCCAGAATATCATGTGTCGTTTCGACCAGTTTGGCACCTTCACGGATGAGTTTGTGACATCCTTTGGATAGAGGATTATTGATTGAACCGGGAATTGCAAACACTTCCCGGTTCTGCTCAATGGCCATGTGCGCGGTGATTAATGAGCCACTTTTAAGTGCGGCTTCCACGACCAGGGTGCCGAGACTGAGACCGCTAATGATGCGATTGCGTTTCGGAAAATTTACCGCGATCGGCGGTGTGCCCAATGAAAACTCAGATACCAATGCGCCGGTTTCAGATATCTTTACCGCGAGTTGATGGTGACGTGCCGGGTAGACTTTATCGAGGCCGGTCCCTATTACCGCAATGGTCGGGTTGTTAGTTGCCAGGGCCCCTGCATGGCTTGCGCCATCAATACCCAGGGCCAGGCCGCTGGTAATAATGAGACCTTGTTGCGAGAGTTCGCCGGCAAATGCTGCGGCCGTTTCATTACCATTGCGTGATGGGTTACGACTGCCAACGATCGCAAGCTGGTTTTGTTGCAGTAAGGCCGGGTCACCTGTTACAAATAATAGTGCGGGTGGGTCAGCGATTTCCTTGAGTAGTGATGGATAAGCCGGGTTCTGGATGGTGATGATGTGGTTGTTTGCCTGTTCGGCCCAGGCCAGGTCTTTTTCTATCGTTTTCCAGTCAGGTGACTTTAAATAAAGAACAGAATTTTTTCGTAATAATTTGCTATTAGTCAGCTCTGCCAGGTTTGTTTCGAATATGTGACGCGGAGAATCAAACTGTTCAAGTAGTTTGATCATTGTGATTGTACCAATACCGGGTGTGCGCTGTAGCGCTAACCAATAAGCGATATCGTCCATATTTTTGCCTGGTAACCTGTGGGTAAAACAGAGGTAATTTCAGCACCAGGCGGCTTACTTCAGGCGTACAACAGAAAACCTTTTATCACGGGGGACACGGGGCGCACGGGGAAAATATTATTTGGTTTGAAAAAAATTAAATACAGTGTTAGCCACGGAGGTCACGGAGAAAAATCATTTTTTGGTTTAAGCTCCTTCTCCCTTTGGGAGAAGGTTGGGATGAGGGGGGGAGTTAAATAAGAATTATGGACTTGAATTCAAATCCTACCCTCACCCTAGCCCTCTCCCAAAGGGAGAGGGGACTAAAACCAAAATGCTTTCCACGTGTCCCCCGCGGTAAAAACAGGTTTTAATCTTTAGGGGTTTATGACGTTGTCGAGAATGTCCAGGTCGCGGTTTGCCTTCATGACCAGTGCATAACTGACGCGATCAAAGGTCCTGTAGACCATGATAATGCCAGACTTTGATTCCGGTAGTTGTACCTTGTCTCTTGGGTCGGCGGTGACAGTGTCGCGCACCAGATCGCCTGAATGGGTCACTGCTAAAACGTGGCCGCGCTCAATGCCATCAAATTCTCCAAGATTGATCACCACAGTCTGGTATTGTCCGGCACGGGCCAGTCCATCCAGCACTTCTATGATGCTGCCCCTGACGGGTGTGTCCGGGGAATGGGGTATAAAAAATTGATTAAGATCATCTTCCTGTTCAGGAAATAACCTGTCACCTATGAGTGCTTCCCTGTTGCTCTTAATGACAGTCAGGGTTGACGGGTCGCCAAATTGCCGGACTTGTGAAACGCCGACATAAACGGCTTCATGACCAAGAATATCTTCTCTTTTGGCCCCCGGGTTACGGTAAACACGGCCTGTTCTGTATATAGAATAACGAATGTTCTTACCCTGGGGGATGCCACGTGCGTATATCTGGTCGCCGCTACCCGCGATTAAATGACGGCCTTTCGTAGAAACGATATAAGGTGAATTGTCTACTTCTCTTTCACTGATGATGCGTGGTTTTGATAAAAACTGATCAACTGAGTCAATAGGAATGGTCGGGATGGCTTTACCGACTTTTGTTGTGCGTACTTTTGGTGATAATTGTCTGGTTCTGGTTTCACCCGTTTCACCGCCCTTGAGTACTCTCAGTACGGGTTTGCCATCGACATAGGTCAGCAGGATAACATCACCGGGGTATATCAAATGAGGGTTTTCTATTTGCTGGTTAAATTCCCAGACATCCGGCCAACGCCAGGGGTCGGTTAGGAATTTTGCTGAAATATCCCACAGCGTATCCCCTTTAGCAACAATATAACGTTCCGGATGATTGGCGGCGAGATCAATGGTATCCGCAAGCGCGGGGCTTATTAAAAATACTAAAAGACAGAATCCAAGAAACTTTTTCTTCATCGCGCGCATTAACATTGATAGCCTCGTAAACAGTAAGCGGTCTATTCGAGTTTAGTTCAAACAATACGATCGCTCTAGTTAAACTTTGTTTTAAATAGAACCACTTATCGTATAATTCCAAGAACTTGTATCAGATTTAACCGATTTGTATATTAATAAAATTTTATGAAAGATATTTTTAATTATTCATTTTCCGACATTCTGCTTCTGTATCGACAGGCAAAGATAAGAATTGAGTGTTTTTAGTCACTAAAGTATAGATAGTATATTGAAATACTGGCTTCTATTGCATAATATCTATTATAATCATGAGCTTATTTAGACTTTGGCTTGTATTTTTGCTTCCGGGCCCCATTGTAGAAAAATGAGTATTCAATTATGACCATCTTGAATGTATTGCATTATCCCGACGAGCGTTTGCGAAATATTGCCCAGCCTGTAGAAAAAGTAGACAGCCAGATGCGCGCCCTGGTGGATGATATGTTCGAAACCATGTACAACGCGCCGGGAATAGGCCTGGCGGCGGTTCAGGTTGATGTTCTCAAGAGATTGATAGTTATAGATATTTCGGAAAATAAAGACCAGCCATATTGCTTTATTAACCCGAAAATTATTAGCCGGGAAGGCGAAGAGCACTCCGAAGAAGGCTGCCTGTCCGTGCCGGGTATTTATGAAGATGTGACACGCGCCAGATCGATAAAAGTTCAAGCGCTGGATCGCAATGGCAAGTCATTTGAATTAGCCGCCGAGGGTTTACTGGCTATTTGTGTTCAACATGAAATAGATCATCTGGATGGGAAGTTATTCGTTGATTATTTATCTGAAATGAAGCGTTCCCGAATACGCAAGAAAATGGATAAATTACGTCGCCAAACGCTATAGGGACCTCTGGTTAAGTCTGGATGGTCGGGTATTATAAAAAAATAATGAATAACTCTACTCAAGCGGCGTTAAAAATAGTGTTTGCTGGCACACCTGAGTTTGCAACCCGGGCATTACGGGATTTGCTGGATTCAGCCCATGAAGTGTGTGCAGTGTATACGCAGCCGGATAAGCCCGCCGGTCGTGGCCGGAAGATAACGGCGAGCCCGGTCAAACAGCTTGCGCTGGCGCATCAAATCCCTGTTTTTCAACCTGCGAGTTTAAAAGACGAGCAAGTGCAGCAAGCATTACGTGCCCTTGAACCGGATCTAATGGTGGTGGTGGCCTATGGTTTGATTCTACCTGCCGAGGTATTGGCTATTCCGCGTTTAGGTTGTATTAACATCCATGCTTCATTATTACCCCGGTGGCGCGGCGCGGCCCCTATTCAGCGTGCTATTGAGGCTGGTGATACTGAAACCGGCATTTCAATCATGCAAATGGATGAAGGACTGGATACCGGGGATGTGCTGACTGAAGTGCGCTGTCCGATTGATCTAACGGATACCTCGAGTACCTTGCATGATCGCCTGGCTATTCTGGGTGGGCAGGCCCTGGTGTCTACGTTGGAAAAAATAGATTCGGGCACTGCGAAAGCCACGAAGCAGGACGATGCGAATGCCAATTATGCGGCGAAAATTTATAAACCCGAGGCCCAGATAGACTGGACCCGGCCTGCCTGTGCGATACACAATAAAATACGTGCGTTTAACCCCTGGCCTGTTGCGGTTACGCGGATCAAGCTGGGCAATGCCGAACCGCAAAATCTAAAGGTTTGGGAGGCCTGCGTCTCTGATGAGCCTGTTGCCGGTCAATTGCCGGGGGTGGTGATAGCCAGCCATAAGGAAGGTCTTGATGTCGCCACGGGTGAAGGTGTTTTATGTTTACACAAAGTCCAGCTTCCAGGTGGGCGGGCAATCGCGGTTGCAGATTTTTTAAATGCTCACCGTGAAATCAAGCCGGGATTCTCTTTTGTAACAGATGTTGAAACGGATAATGCAGCCGGACAGTGAGCCCTTGCCTCAGGAACCTCTTATCAATTCGTGGATGGCGTATATGCACCTGAAATCGACAACTGCCGCGTGGCCTACATGGATGTAGGTCAGGGGCGAAAGCAGGACGCGGTAGCTTTGCAAATCTTGACAATAGTCCCGCTATTACCTGCGATTCGCGCCTTGCATTTGACTATTTTGGCCAAGGATGGCCTTATTTCGCGAGAGCACATGGATGTGCGAAGCGATTCAGGCACATATCCGCTCACCCAGAATTGATCAGAGGTCCCTTACTTATGAAAAAATCTGATTTGAGCAGCAGAACAGTTGCCGTTGGCGTATTGCTTGATGTTATTGCGGACGGGCAATCGTTGACGCGTGCATTATTAAGCGCAACTGACAAAGTGGATGCCAAAGACCTGGGGCTGGTAAAAGAATTGTGTTATGGCACCTTGCGCTGGTATTACCAGTTAAACGCTATCGCTTCCAGTTTGTTAAACAAGCCGTTAAAAAATAAAGACCAGGATATTCATATTCTGATTTTGCTGGGGCTCTACCAGCTTGCGCACTTGTCTATTGCGCCACATGCGGTGCTTTCACAAACCGTTGAGGCGGCCAAAAAACTGAAAAAAGACTGGGCCAAAGGCCTGGTAAATGCGTTGTTGCGAGAGTTCCAGCGAAAACAGCAACAAATAGTCAGTCAGCTGGACAGTCACAGTGCGGCCGGTTTTGCCCATCCTGACTGGTTGTATGGCAAACTTAAAAAGGCCTGGCCAGAATACTGGCAACAGATCCTTGAGGCGAACAATCAACGTCCACCGATGTGTTTGAGAGTGAATAAGCGGAAGACTGATCGCCAGGCGTACCTTGATCAATTATCGGATAATGACCATGACGCTCAGGGGCTAATGTACGCCGAAGAGGGCATTAAACTAACGTTACCCGTATCAGTGGACAAGTTACCGGGTTTTAGTGCGGGTCTGGTGTCTGTTCAGGATGGAGCTGCGCAACTGGCTGCAAAGTTGCTACAGCTGGAGCCTGATTTTCGGGTGC
>JAUWSG010000170.1 GCA_030610155.1 Gammaproteobacteria bacterium | reverse complement strand
TTGGAACCTATCTTCACTTGTATTCGTGCATTCGGATGCACCAGCCGGGTAATCTCCCTGAACCCCTGTTTAAACAACAACAAGAAACGGATCACCTTCATTCCACCGCCAGTTGAACCCGCACAACCGCCAATAAAACTGACAAAAATCAACATGACCGGTAAAAAAACCGGCCAATGATAATAATCTGTTGTCGAATAGCCGGTTGTTGTGCCGATCGACACCACATGAAAAATGCCACGAAAGAACGCATCCGGCAAATTACCAAACACACCTGCAAAATACAGATAGCTGGTTACCACGACGGTGGTAATCGCTAACACAGACAAGTATGTTTTGACTTCCGGGTCATGAAAATAATGCCTTAAACTTAGTGAACGCCAGGCAATAAAATGCAATGAAAAGTTAATGCCCGAGATCAACATAAAAACAACAGCAATCATTTCAATTGTCGTACTATTGAAATAACCTATGCTGGCATCATGAGTTGAGAACCCGCCTATTGCCACAGTCGAAAAACTATGAGAAATAGCATCAAAAGCAGACATGCCTGCCGCCCAATAAGCGGTTGCGCATATTACGGTAAGCCCAAGGTAGACATACCATAGCGCTTTTGCTGTCTCAGTAACACGCGGCATCAGTTTGCTGTCTTTCATCGGCCCGGGGGTTTCGGCACGATACAACTGCATACCACCCACACCCAGCATTGGAAGAATCGCAACTGCCAATACAATAATACCCATCCCGCCCAGCCACTGCAGCTGTTGGCGATAAAAGAGGATTGATTCGGGCAGGCTATCCAGCCCCGTCAATACTGTTGCGCCCGTTGTAGTCAACCCTGAAACAGATTCAAACACCGCGTCAGTTATCGACATATCAGGCTGTATAGAAAGGAACAGGGGGAGTGCACCGAACAAACTCAACACTGTCCAGAACATCACGACGATGACAAAACCGTCACGCAACTTCAAATCCTGGCGGTTTGATTTTACCGGCAGCCACAACAACAGGCCCACCACCAGCGCAAGCCCAAACCCTAGTATAAATGGAAAAGCTACACCATCATCATAAAGCCAGGAGACAAATAAAGGCGGCAACATTGTAAAGCTAAACAGCATTAACAAAATGCCTAATACGCGTTGTATGACTATTAGATGCATTGATTCATAAACAGTGATTTAGTTGCCTGCATTTCCCACCTCGATTACCCACTCCGACAAACCTGGCATATACACAAGCATGCACCTCTGACAGGAAATACAGGCAAGCAACTATAAAAAAGTTACGCCGACCTGAAACAATTTTTCAACTTCCGGAATTCTCTTTTTATCGACAAGAAATAAAATAACATGGTCATCCGCTTCAACCATTGTGTCGTGATGCACAATTATTACTTCTTCGCCCCGCACGATCGCACCAATTGAGGTCCCGGCTGGCAGTTTGATTTCCTCAATCCTGCGCCCGACCACCTTGGATGAATTCCTGTCACCGTGCGCAATTGCCTCAATTGCTTCTGCTGCACCACGACGCAAGGAATGCACAACCGCAACATCACCACGGCGAATATGAGTCAACAAACTGCCAATCGTGACCTGCTGAGGTGATATCGCAATATCGATTATGCCACTTTGCACCAGATCAACATACGCAGTACGGTTAATCAATGCCATCACCTTTCTTGCACCGAGACGCTTGGCCAACATTGATGACAAAATATTCGCCTCATCATCATTGGTCACTGCACAAAATACGTCGGTATGCTCGATATTTTCTTCCAGCAATAAATCACCATCAGCAGCATCACCCAGTAATATTATCGCGTTATCCACCTCTTTAGAGATCGAATCACACCTTTCGGGGTTATGGTCAATCAACTTCACCTGATAATCAGACTCCAGCGTCAGCGCCAGGCGCCTGCCAATATTCCCACCGCCCACTATCATCACACGTTTTATCGGTTTATCCAGTCGGCGTAATTCACCCATAACTGCACGAATATTTTTCTTTGCCGCAACAAAAAAAACCTCGTCATCAACCTCTATAACGGTATTACCTTCAGGAATTATCGCCTTGCCTCTACGGAAAATGGCTGCAACACGCGTCTCGATGCCCGGCATATGTTCACGTATGGTTCTCAGCTCATTACCAACCAGGGGGCCACCGTAATACGCTTTCAAACCTACCAATCGTACCTTGCCGCCTGCAAAATCAAGCACCTGCAAAGCGCCGGGATGCTCTATCAACCGGAGAATATAATCCGTCATCAATTGCTCCGGACTGATTAACACATCAATAGGCAGAGCATCTTGTGCAAACAATTGTTTCTGAGAAAGGTATTCAACTGCACGAACACGGGCAATTTTTGTCGGCGTGTGGAATATGGTATAGGCTATTTGACAGGCTATCATGTTGGTTTCATCGCTGTTAGTCACCGCGATGATCATGTCTGCATCATCAGCACCCGCCTGAGCAAGGACCGTAGGGTGAGATGCATAGCCAACTACTGTACGTAAATCAAGTCTGTCCTGTAGATCCTGTAAGCGCTGTTCATCCGTATCGATAACGGTGATGTCGTTGGCCTCACTTGCCAGATTCTCTGCTACTGAAGAACCTACCTGGCCTGCACCAAGGATAATGATTTTCATTGTTTATTCTTTTATAAATCAAATAATAATTAGTATACCACTATCACCCGGAAAACAATCCGCGCGACAAACCGGCCAGACAAAACTAAATCACGAATTAACCTGAAGACCCAAACTACTTCATTTTCTTCGGATCTATCTCAAGGGCACGGAATTTACGATATAAATGTGTACGCTCCATTCCCGCCTGCTTTGCAACCAGGCCTACGTTTCCACCTGCTTCCTGAAGATGGAACTCGAGATATGTTTTTTCAAATCGCTCTCTTGCCTGCCGCAATGGCAAACTGAAATCAGTTGGCATCTCAAGCACCTGATCAGGTGACTGCAACATAACGGCCGCCTCAACTTCTGCCACGGTGATTTCACCGCCGTCGCCCATCATCATCAAACGTTGCACCAGATTTCGGAGTTCAATAACATTGCCGGGCCAATTATAATTTCGTAACCAGTTCTGCGCAGCAACATTGAATTTTCGATAAGCTAACTTACTTTCACTAACAGACAGATCGACAAAATGATGCACCAACTCCGGGATGTCTTCCCGATGCTCTCTAAGCGGTGAAATGTATAATGGGATTTCATTCATACGATAAAACAAATCATCCCTGAAACGTCCCGCTTTTACGGCTTCCTGCAAATCAACTTTAGTGCCCGCCACTATCCTGATATTCACTTCAATCCGCTCTTGCCCACCAATTCGTTTGAATGAACGCGCAATAAAAACATCAAGTA
Source organism: Gammaproteobacteria bacterium (assembly GCA_030610155.1). GTDB lineage: Bacteria > Pseudomonadota > Gammaproteobacteria > SG8-11 > SG8-11 > JAADIM01. The sequence goes on along the minus strand of JAUWSG010000170.1, from coordinate 3,058 downwards.
ATTTTGCCTGAATAGAAAGATCCAGGTCGGCAACATCTTTTAGAAACAAAGTCCCGCCATTGGCCTTCTCAATATAACCTTCTTCAATTTTACCGTTTTCCTCAGAACCAAACAGGCGCTTTGCCGGGTCATCGCCCAACAATGATGCAACCCTGACACTAACGAAAGGACCATGTTTTTTGTTGCTGTTTTCATGCAGGTAATGTGCAAACAGCTCCTTACCTGTTCCCGACTCCCCGCAAAACAGGACCCAGGTATCAAACCCCGCGACCCGTTTAACCTGGTCCCGGAAATTTTGCATCATGACACTTTTACCAACGGGGTTATAAACCATCGCGGAAGCTTGTTTGTCAGGGACCTGTTGCGCCCCGGTATGGCCGGTCTTTTCCAGTACACTTTGCACTGTCGTCAACAATTTTCCAAGAGACAGCGGCTTTTCAATAAAATCATGCGCCCCAAGGCGGGTTGCCTCTACTGCAGTTTCCACATTTCCATGCCCGGATATCATGACAACGGGTGAAGTCAATCCTGCCTCGGTAAACTCCTTCAATAAAGATATACCATCAATGTCCGGCATCCATATATCCAGCAAAATCAAATCAGGGCGTCGCGCATTAACAGACTGGCGAGCAGTTTCACCATCCTGGGCAACAGCCACATCATAACCTTCGTCATCAAGGATATCCTTGACCAGGTCACGAATATCCGGCTCATCATCAACAACAAGAATATAGGGCTTCACTGTCTTACTAACCTCAACACCAAATGCATAATTATAATAGGGAACCTCTGATTATTTCACAGCTTGCTTGATATTTCCCCTAATATCAACCGCCGTATTCGATACGGGCAACCGTATGATAATCGCCGCGCCACCACCGCTAATATTTTCCGCCCAGACCATACCACCATGCTCCTCAACGATTTTCTTAACAATCGCCAGGCCCAGCCCGGTTCCTTTCGGTTTGGTGGTGACATATGGCTCAAACAGGTGGTTGAGCACATCTTCAGGAATACCCGGGCCCGTGTCCTGCACACTCAATTCGATAAATAAACGCGATGCATCCTGTATTTGCCGTGTATTAATAATAATATTATTGTCCTTGCCTGCTGAACTCCTGCCCGATGTGTTTGCAGGCGAGTCTTCCGCCAGGGTTTCATAGGCATTTTTTACAATATTAATCACCAGCTGCCTCAGTCTCGCCGCATCTGCTTCTATCACCGGCAATGCCGAATCAAGGTTTAGATAAACCTTTGTCCTGCTCTCGCTGCCACGGTACAAATCCAGCACTTCATTGACCAGCTCATTCAGGTCCAGTAGAGACAAGTCCATTTTAGGCATTCTGGCATATTCCGAGAACTCCTTGACCATCTCCTTCATGGTAGAGACCTGCTGGACAATCGTATTGGTTGCACGATCCAGTATCCTGGCCGACTCAGGATCCATCTTATCAAGACATTTATGCCGCATGCGTTCAGCAGAAAGCTGGATCGGCGTTAAGGGATTTTTAATCTCATGCGCCATACGGCGGGCAACTTCACCCCAGGCTGCATCACGCTCCACCTGGATCAAGGCGGTGACATCATCAAATACGACGACATAACCAGCCTGTAAATTACCTATCCCGACAAAAGATTGCCCCCTGCATGACAACACCTGGCGGCCACCCGCACCAAACAGGGTCAACTCCTCACGCCACTCTACATTTTCTTTACTCAGATGCAGTTCAAGCGCACTGATAAATGTCGACAGATGAGGATAGAGAGCTTTGATCCTCCCTACCTTGCCACCTAATGACTTTGCCAGATCAACACCCAGAATCTTGCTTGCTGCTGCATTTGTCGAGCGCAAAATGTGAGTCTGATCCAGCGTTAATACACCAGATGATAAACTGCCCAGCACAGCCTTTAGATAGGCCCGTTCATTATCTGCCTGTTGTTGACTGCCTTTTACTTCATCTCGCGCCAGGGCAATCTTCTCTGTCATATCATTAAATGATTCCACCAATGAACCAAACTCATCAGTGCTCAATACAGGTAAGCGCTTTTCATAGTTACCTGCGGCAACTGACCGCGTTCCGATCGCAAGCACACGTATAGGTGCCACCAGTCTTTGCGCAAACAAAAAGGCGACCCATATCGCAACAAGAATACTTAACAATAAAATAAGCGAAAGTGTCACCGTAAAACTGCGCTGCAAGGGACCGCGCAAATAACTTAACTCCTTGTATTTGGCAAATGCATACTGCACATTCTCCGCCAGATCACTTATTCGCCCGGTAACAGGAAACAGGGACTGTAACAGGCGACTTTCCTGCAGCGGGTTGGTACTGGGCACCGAAACAACGGCACGAATATGCAAGCCCGATTCGTCTACCGGATCCAGGCCCACATAGGTTCGCCCGCTTCTGAGCTGGTTTAAAATACTGTCATTAGGGCGATTGGGAATGATATTAGTCGTATCAACCGTGTTTGAAGCGATAATGCGGCCAGACAAGGTCATCAAAGTCAACTCAGATGCGCCGCTTTCATTTCGCAAATCATTCATGCTGAGCACTGCCATACTGTCCGGTAAATCGACCAGATTAAACGCGATCGATTCTGTTTCCTTGACCAGCTCTCTCATCCTCAGCCCCAGTGCTGACTGACTTAGTTCCAGTGCGTCTTCAAGCGCCTGTTCAACTTCTACATCGAACCAGTTATCAATACCCCTTTCAAGAAACTGCAATGAGAAATAATAAACAATGGAAACGGGCACCAGCGCCAGAACAACAAATATGCCAACCAGACGCACAGTCAATTTTGATCCTGTTGCCTGACTTCGGTATTGACGCACGACGCGTTGCACATTCATTCCGATCAGGAAAAAAAGAACCAGCAGGACAAGCACGTTGATAGCGAACAAGGTAGGGTAAAGACGCTCGAACTGGGCCGAATCCTGTGTAGCATTACTCATCAGCACAAGCGAGCCAACCAGCAAGACGAACAATAACAACGCCGGAATAATGCCGGAGCCCAATCCTTTAATGGTTGTGGGTCGCGCCTGTGAGCTCTTTGC
>JAUWSG010000067.1 GCA_030610155.1 Gammaproteobacteria bacterium | reverse complement strand
ATATGGTTTCAACGATGGTGGAAAAAACCAGACTTACCTGAGCATCGGCTCATCATTTTAATGATCTTAGTGCCAGGTACTCAGCACTACTAATGCCCGTCATTCCAGTGCACGCCGAAATCCAGGAATGATGACAGAGACGAATAAGGTACGACAGTCACGCGTAGTGGATAGTAACGGGTTATAGAGAGTGCAGTGGTAACCTGGAGTCCAGCGTGCACCGGAATAACGGTTTTAGTTAGCGCTCAGTATCTTGAACCTGATTATTAAATAGCAAAGGCGCCAGTTCATTTAACGCGCTTTTGTAGACCTTGCGTTTGAACGCAACCACTTCTTTTAGCGGGTGCCAGTAACTGACCCATTTCCATTGGTCAAATTCAGGTTTATCTGTCATATCCAGCTTCACACGAGCATCGTCACAGTTTAAACGAAGTAAAAACCAGCGCTGTTTCTGACCAATGCACACAGGCGCCAGATCATGGCGAATAAAACGTTTCGGAAGACGGTAACGTAGCCAGTTTTGAGTACAACCAATGATTTCGACATGCGATTGGTGCAGCCCGACTTCTTCCATCAATTCCCGGTAAAGCGCCTCTTCCGGGGTTTCATCCCTGTTAATGCCCCCCTGAGGGAATTGCCAGCCATTTTGTCCAATACGACGCGCCCACAGCAGCTTACCCTTTGAATTACAAAGAATAATACCAACATTTGAACGAAAGCCTTCCGCATCAATGACTTGTGTATTTTTTTCGTGTGGCATAGTACCTTCTATCTTTTCATAATAGACTGCCCACAGGCAAATATTAACTCGGACATACCCCTGTCCCACGCTTATATTAACATCATAACTTATTGTTTATAAAGTCAATAATAGAATATAATTTATGCAAACACATATTCACCGCAAAGGCGCGAAGAACGCAAAGAAGGTTTTTATAAAAAATAACTTTGCGGTCTTCGCGCCTTTGCGGTTAAAAACAATCTTTAACTGAACCTCGACCTGGAATTCGGCACATTGAACCTGGCTATTTTTGATCTGGATAACACCTTGTTGACCGGTGACAGCGACTATTTATGGGGTCAATACCTGGTTAAACAGGGGCTGGTTGATGCTGATTTTTATGAAAGCGAAAACCAGCGTTATTATGATGAATACAAAGCGGGCACACTGGATATTTTCGCGTTTTTAAAATTCAGTTTTCAACCATTGGCAAATAATGATCTGGAGCAGCTGCTGAGATTCCGTAAAAAATTTATATCTGAACACATCCTGCCCATTATACCGGATGCCGCCCGGGCACTACTGGACAAACATCGTAAACAAAACCACTACATCCTGATAATAACGGCGACCAACCTGTTTATCACAGAACCCATTGCCCGGGAGCTGTCTGCGGATGACATTATTGCGACTGAACCGGAATTTAAAAACGACCGCTACACCGGCGAAGTATCAGGCACCCCTTGTTTTCAGGAAGGCAAGGTCACACGATTAAATAGCTGGCTGGAAACGAAAAATAAAACTCTGGACAATAGCTGGTTCTATAGTGACTCACACAATGATTTACCCTTATTAAAACTTGTCACACACCCGGTTGCGGTCGACCCCGATGAAATATTGGCACAAGTTGCCATTGAGCAAGGTTGGCCAATCATCAGTTTACGAAATGAGTCAGCATGAAATACCCTTCCGCGTTTATCACCGGGCTACTTGTGCTGACACCCTTAAGTTTCCTTTATGCCCTGTCTACCGGCAGTGTTGATATCGGCTGGAATGAAATCTGGCAAGTCATCATTGGAAAAGAACATGGGCTCAATCACGACCTGATAGTCGACCTTCGCTTACCACGCGCTACCAGTGCGTTTCTAACGGGCGCTATGCTGGCAATGGCCGGCGCACTGATGCAAGTACTTTTGCGTAACCCATTAGCTGACCCCTATATTCTGGGTGTTTCAGGTGGCGCGGCCGTGGCAGCACTGAGCGCGATGATTGCAGGGCTTGGCGGCCTGTGGGTAACAGGCAGCGCCTTTATTGGCGCATTGTTTTCAACTTTTCTTGTCTTTGGCCTGGCGCACAGACAGGGCAGCTGGACATCGACACGCTTATTACTAACAGGGGTCATTGTTGCAGCCGGATGGGGTGCATTAATCAGTTTCATTCTGTCCGTTGCACCCGAAGCGAATTTACGTGGAATGTTATTCTGGCTTATGGGTGACCTCAGTCACACAGACTCAAGTCTGCTGCCACTCATCATTCTGATAGTCTGTTTTTTCATTTGTATGCCTTTCGCCCGCGATCTGAATATTCTTGCACGAGGTGAATTACAAGCCAGTGCGCTTGGTGTATCGGTGTTTTCATTGAGACTCAACGTATACTTTATTGCTTCCATTCTGACCGCCTCCGCCGTCACGTTAGCGGGCAGTATCGGTTTTATCGGGTTGATTGTGCCGCACATTGTCCGCCTGATCACTGGCAGCGATAATCGCACCCTGTTACCGGCCTCAATTTTAATGGGCGGCTGTTTTCTAACAATCGCGGACACGCTGGCAAGAACAATAATTTCACCACAACAATTACCTGTAGGTGTCATTACCGCCATGCTAGGCGTGCCCTTTTTTCTGTTCTTGTTACAGAAAAACAAACAGTATTCATAACCGGTGGTTCGTATGAGCAGTCACTCCTTATTGGAAACACAAAAGCTTGAAGTGTTCATCAATAACAAAACGGTTTGTAAGGGCCTTGATATTAAAATCAATTACGGGGAACGATGGGGCATTATCGGCGTAAACGGGATAGGGAAAACGACACTGCTACACACACTGGCTGGATTACGGGAACCCAAAGACGGCAATATTTTTTTACAAAATGAAAACCTGGCCCATATACCCCGGCGTAAGATCGCCAAAACAATCGGTGTATTGTTTCAAAACGATACACAGGCTTTTCCTGGTACTGTACTTGAAACTGCCTTGATTGGGCGCCATCCCTTTCTACGATCATGGCAATGGGAAACCCGTGAAGATATAAAACTTGCCCAACAGGCACTTGAACTTGTTGATTTAAATTCAATGGATTCACGCATGATCAACACCTTGTCTGGTGGTGAAAATCGCAGACTAAGTCTTGCGACACTTATCACCCAGGGCCCTTTGTTATACCTTCTCGACGAACCCACAAACCACCTTGATATGCATCATCAAATCAATATCCTGGACATGCTTGTCAAACAAACTAATGTTAAAAAACAATCCACCATCATGATCCTGCATGACGTCAACCTGGCGCAACGCTTCTGTGACCATGTTATGTTGTTATTTGGTGATGGCGAGATACTCACCGGTCCTACCAAAGAAGTATTAACGACTGATTCTCTGTCCCGTCTATTCAACCATCCGACGATCAAGATAGACTCACCCAATGGACCGGTCTTCCTGCCGGCATAAGCCATAGAACAGCCTGAAAGGATTATTTCACCGCAAAGGCGCATTTGAACAGGGAAGTTCTTATGCGAGTATAGGAAGTACGAAGTGTCGCGAGAGGACATGGATGTCCGAAGTGACCCGCGTGAGCACATGGATTTTGTACAAGGATGTACTTATATCGCGAGAGGACAGGAGTCCGTAGCGTGTGCGGAGCGACAAGGACGCAAAGAAAAATCGGGGATGAACAAATCGTAAAAACAAAAAATAAAGCACTTTAAATATCAATAGTGCTCAGATACATCAGTATTTATTTTATATGGTTAATTAACCTGTTTTTTTATATAAAAAACTTTGCGTTCTTTGCGCCTTTGCGGTTCATACATCTGCTGCATTCAGGCTCAAGACCTTGCCAAATTAGTTGACCGGTGTAAAATCCAGCGGGTAGCGTATCGTGACTTTATCTACATCCTTAGCTTTAAACTTGAATGTCTTTACCCTTGATGCAAGTTTTTTCTCCAGTTTCGGCGCGCCCAGATCACTTGAAACAACCTTACAGTCCAGCACCCTGCCATCAGGTGCAATCGTGATATCTAATACAACAACACCTCTTAAGGTAGGATCTTTCCTCAGAGCCCGGTTATACATCCGTGTAATAGCGCCTTTATATTTATCAAAAATCTGCTGAATTTCTTCCAACGTCCGCGGCGAACTGCGCGCGGCCGATTAGGCATCAGCAAAGGCCTCTGCGGCACTGGCATCCACCGGGCTATCAACTTCTGTGCCGCTACGTGACCCCAGTGTACGGCTTTGTGTTGTCGCCCGCTTTAATGCCGAACTACTCAAACCACCACTACCCTGGACGTTCGACGTCAACAATTCTGGCGCTTTTGTTTGTTTTGCCTTGCTGGCAGTTGCCTTTGACAATTTTATATTTTTTGGTAATACCGGCTCATCCCGCAAATCAGCAAGATCATCCATCATGGCCAATAAGCCTGACTTGGCCGCTTTTTCACGCGCTTTGGCGCGCTGTTGTTCCGGGTCAACTTTTGGTTTCTCGGGTTCCTTTTTCTTTACTTCCTTCTTTTTTGGTTTTTCTTTCTTCTTCTCTTTCTTCTTCTCTTCCTTTTTCTCTTCCTTCTTCTTTTCTTCCTTTTTTGGTGCCTCAATGATCGGCTTTGGTTTAGGTTTCTTTTTTTCCAGAATTAACTTGGCCAGACGAGGCGGAATTTCCTGCTGCTTGGTCCGATCAATTTCAGGCACCGGAATAACAGGAATGACCAGACCCAATACAACAAAGCAAAACAAAACCAGCTGAACGATCTTTTTAAATCGTTTGCTTTCCTCAGGAAGGACTGTCCAGGGCAGGACATGTGAATGATAATAAGCTACTGCCACGGCTAACCCTCAGTCTCGACCTTCTTCATTACAGCCAAAGAAATATTGCCGTAGTTTGCTTTCGTACAGGTCACCATTATTTTTTTAAGTAATTTATAGGGTAGCGTTTTATCCCCCAGCACGGTTACTTCACCATTAAAAGGTTTACCGACCGGTTGCTGACCAATAAGGCGTTTTGCCTGCAAGTCCAGCTCTTTTTTCAACGGCTCTATCACCAGCCCTTTGGTCGATAAAACCGAGGCTACCGTGGCAATCTTACGCCCCTGCACCAGGATATCCTTGTCATTAATAAAAATCGTCAGCGTTTCCTTTGGTTTCTTCTCGGCAATTGATTCGGGCAATTTGATTGACTTGGTGCTCGGTAATACTTCACCGGTTGATGAGCTCACCAAAAGAAAAAACACCAGGATGGTAAAAATATCCATCAAAGATACCATATTCAGCGCCACCGCCTTTTTACGCTTATGGTGCCGCTGCATTCTTTTTGCGCGTTTGGACATTTCCATTAACCAGCACCTCCCACCGAAGAAGTCACTTCCAGCATCGGCGCATCACCAATCGAAATATCCGGAAAAAGCTCAACCTTTACAGCAGAACCTGCTTGCACAGCAATGGCGACTCGCACCTTGTCCATCACTTGCACCAGCGTGTCATAGGCAATATCCGGCTCTAACAAAATAGAGGCCGTGGTTTTTTCAGGGAAGCGTGCTTTGATCGTTTTTAATAACCTTGACAAGGCCAGGTAATCGTAACCATCCATATTCGCAGGAATACTTTTGATCAACCCACCCAGTGTATCGCCCACATCTATTGAATGACTGCGTATAGTGACAACGAGCTGGAACTCTTTTTTTGGTTGGTTATCGCTGGCGGGCGGTGCCGGAGGAATGTTTAATTCTAATATAGTCATACGGGAGAATACCGCCGAAATCAAAAGAAATGGCACCAGAATGACCATTAAATTCAAAAAAGCAGTAATATTTAACTCCGTCGGATCGTCTTTATGATGCCGTCGCCGCACACGCAAACTCATCTAATTAACCCGCCTTCGCTGAAGCCCGTTCCATTATGATATTCAAAAACTTGACTGAAGCCATTTCAAGACTATCAACGAGCTCAGTGGTTTTTGTTTGCAATACGGTATAAATCAGAATGAGCGGAATCGCGGCCATCAATCCAAATGCCGTCGTATTCATCGCGACAGAGATACTGCCAGACAACAAATCCGCCTTGTCCGCAGGGTTCGCATTTGCCACCGCAGTAAAAGCCTGAATAAGACCAATAATCGTACCTAATAATCCGAGTAGCGTTGCTATATTGGCAAATGTCGCAATGTAATGTGTGCGTTTTTCAAGACGCGGCATGATCTCCATGAGACCTTCTTCCATCGCCGTTTCAATATCCTGTCTACTTCGGGCACCTTTGACACGCGATAAACCATACGTCAGCACTTTACTGATATCCGACTTTGAGCGGGAAGTAATATTAATCGCCTGTTGAAAATCGCCACTTTTCACCAGCGGTATCAACTTGTCCCACATTTTCGTGTTTGTCCTTTTCGACCCGGAAAGAAATATATAACGCTCAAGTGAAATGGCAATACCCAGCGCCAACACCACCATAATGGGATACATAAACATCCCGCCTTCCTGAAAAAATTGAATAATTGCAGTCATACCACTCTCCTAGCCAAATAGTGTCTGTTCATATAAATAACCTGGATCAATCCTATTTCCTGGCCGCACCAGGTTGATCTTGTTTGCTCAGTAATTCGTAATATTGTACCTGCCGACGAAATACATCCCTGTCTATTGGCGCCAGCTCATCATCAAACATACTGACACCCGCCTGCATTAATATGTCACCCAATTCCGCCTTCTTCCATGGCACAATATAAAGCACTTTAGGTAATTCCGTAGAGCCCCTGATATTCGTCCCTGTCATCTCAATAGGTTCCTCGGCAAATACCAGGCAGGAAAAAACAAACAAACCAAAAAAAGTTAAATATTTAAACATCATCTTGTCAAATACACGGTTATTCATTTCATTCTACTCTTCAAATCAAAGATCCATTTTTTTACTTCTTTATCTTCTTCGCCTTTATCTTTACTCACCAGCGCCTGAAAATGTTTGTAATTTTCCAGGGCTGCAGGAAAATTCTGTAAATACAGATCATAAAGTATGCCCAGATTTAAATATGCATTTGCATACCCGGGATCAATTAATATTGCTTTTTTATAAGCACTTTCTGCTTCCTGAAATTTCCCTTCCTGCCTGTAAAGTATCCCCAGGTAATTGTATGCGACGATATTTTTTGCATCCGCTTTAACAACACCCTTTAATATTCCTTCAGCTGCCGGAATTCGCCCTGTCTTGTAATATAAAATGCCCAGATTAACCGGCGCACTCAGAAAATCAGGATTCTCTTTCATTAATTTCTTTAAACGATTTTCAGCGGTGCTATTGTTTCCTTTTTGAATATCCACGATCGCCTGATCGAAATTACGTTTAGCCTCCGGACTCAGCTTTTCATACTGTAGCCTGTTGACCGAAACGGCGTTTGTTTCCTTTAATTTACTTTCCTTATCGAGCTTTTTTTCCGGAACCGCGCCACAACCTGACAATACTGTCAGAATTAAATATACGAGCAGGAAGGAAACAATCCATTTTGCTTGCCACTTAACGAACGACATCAATATATGCCTCACCCCTTTCTGCCTTGGCATAACGTACGGGCAGCAATGTAATCAACGCAGCAAAACTTTTCCTCACCCAAACATCATAAATGCCTTCAGCAACCCGACCTGAATTTGTTTCATGAATTTCGATCGCTTTTTCTTCAAAAGGAAAGACCTGGTCTTCCAATAAAATATCATACTGCTCCAGCTCTTCTTCACTCAAACCAGCTGGCCGTTCAGATGCCATTAACTCACTGGCAAATTGATTATAAATTTCAGCAACGTGATAGGTAGAAGCCGTTGCTATCTCGGCAATACCATAACTGGCTGAATCCTGAAATACCTTTAAAGCTTCTTTCATTACCTTTTTCTTCTTTTTCATATTTGCTTTAAGCGGTTCTACCAACTTGATCTCTTTATATTGAGCGTAAACAGGCACCGCCAGAATATAAGACGCCTTTGCTGCTAAATATTGCGTTCGATCCGTTCGTTGATTACCTGCATTTTTATTCGCTTTGATAATTTCCCGCAACCAATAATGCTGTTTTGACGTCTCACCCTCGGATTCATATAGATTGGCCAGTTTCTGCCGCATTTCTACCGCTTCTTCGAACGGGTTCGGATACAGTGCAATATGGTGCTTATAAGCTGCATTCATTTTATCGGTCGCGTTAGCTTTTTCATAAAGATCAATGATTTTCAGGCTAATTTGCCGTTTGGTATCAGGATCATCCTTATATTGAGCAAGTATTTCCAGCTCTTCTGCCGCTTTTAGCGGTTGTTCCAGATTCACGTAGGCAGCAACCAGATTCGCGGTGGCACTGCTTGCCAGCTCATTATTCGGGTAACTATTTCTGAAGCCCTTTAGCGAAGCGACAGCCGCATTCCAATTCTTGGCTCCCATATGACTGGTTGCCACATCATATGACGCTGTCACGACAATGGCAGAACCTGGTGCAATAGCTGAGACACGCGCAAATTGTGCAATCGCGGCAGTAGCATTGCCCTGCTTGCGCAATAATTCACCTTGCTTATAAACCGATGCTGCCAGCCCATCAACCAGCTCCTGTCGATTGCCACCGTTTTGTGGCGCTAGCTCCAGCGCAACCTTGTATGAAATTTCGGCTCCGTTGTAATCCTGTTTATCAAACGCAGTATGCGCAATAATTCGCCACGCTGATACCCTGTTATTCAGAGGTACATCCGTCTTAAGTTCGAGCACCTGTCTTGCTGCTTTGGAGGCTGCAGAATATTTTTTCAGTGAAAATAAATCTTCTGCCACCTTGATAAGGACCTTGGATGCACGGGGATCTGCCGGATAAACCTTGCCAAAACGCATGGCACTGCCGACTGATAGACTGCGCCAGACCTCTTTCTCTTTCCCCTGTAATCTTTTTTCATGCTCAGAGTAGGCCAGTAACGCGGCATAACCCGCCTCAGCCCCTTTTTCAAACTTTCGATAACGATATGCCGTTTTTTCATACTCTGTTACAGATTCTGCATAACGTCCACTTTCGAACAAGGCTTCTGCCAACAGAAAATTCATCATAGACGATTGATTATCTTTCGGGAAAGTCTTGATATAAGCCTGATACCAGGTGATAGCCTTTTCGTAATCAACAGCATTTTTCGATTTCTGTGCCCTGGCATGATAGTGGCGTGCCACTTCCTCCATATTGTTTTTTAAATGGGTCGTCACCGTTTTACTAATGCTGGCATGCTTGCGCCAGGCGCCTTGTTTATTAAAAGCATAGGTCTCGACGAATTCTTTTTTTGCTTTAAAAAGATCCTTAGCGAACCCGCCCTTCCTGTAAACATCAATTGCTTTTAAATAAAATAACGGTGCACGCACGTGCTGACTGTTTATTTTGGAAAAACTAAGATAGGTGCCTGCTGAATCACCGATACGCTCTGTCCTATAGTAATAATCACCTAATTGTTCATACACTATATCTTCATAAGTTCGGCGACCGTATTTACTAAAATATTTACTTATTGTAGTGGCGCCGTCTAAATAACCGAGGCTTATATTCACTACCCGGAAAGTATCATTTACCAGTTCCAGATCACCCCCGCTTAATTTCATTTGACTAATACGTGACAACCCCGTCTCGTCAACCAGTTGCACACCTTCTACCAGCGTCTCTTTGTTTATCAGCTTTCGATCCAGCAATTTAAAATATGACTGCAGCGCCTGCTGATACTTGCTCTGTTTAAACAGCGACCACCCGTGTTTGTATAACGCTTTTTCATAAAACAATGAAAACTCACCCATTGCCAATACTGCAGCATAAGCTTTTTCTGCATCTTTATATTTTTTAAGAAGAAAACCAAGTTCGCCAGCACGAAATTGAACTTCGCCGATATAAGGCACATCAGAATGGTATTTAATCAGGCGATTGAGAAGTTTTAAGGCTTTTTTCTGTTCGCCTACACTTTCGTATGCCTTGGACAACTGGTAGACGACTTGCGGATTGGCATTTGTCGGCCCACTACCTTTTAACAGGTCTTCATAAAGGACGATGGCGCTTCTATACGACTGTTGTTTTGCAAGATCAGGGTCAGTATCACGACCTGCACCAGCGACCTGCTTATCCAATTCATTAAGAAAAACTTCCTCACTTTTTTCCAACTCAAGATCGGCTAATCGACGCTTGGCTTCAAGACGCAAACCCGGATCTGCTTCATTTTTTTCAAAGTCTTTATAAATTGCAATAGCTTTTTCCCGGGCATGATCCACGACAACATCTTTCTCAATGACAATATTGACTGCATCGTCTTCAAGACTTCTTAAGGTTTGATCATCTTTCTGCGGCCCGCACGCAGAGAGAGATATTGCAGCCAAGAGCACAATAATTAAAGCATTGGTATTCACATATGTCCCCTGACTAACAAAACCCTGTATAAGCTACACATTTACTGAAATCAAATCACCTGGACGAGATTGCACGCCTTAAACACTCACCCAACGCGACATACACTATTACGGCTTAATCCACCTGTTTATATCGGGTTATCTTTTGATTTCATCAATATTGTTTGTATATAGCGAATTTTAATACCTTGCACTAAACAGATAACAACACCCCGTCACAAGAGGGTTATCCATAATACACTTCCTTACTAAAAGGATAATTTCAACCCATTGTTTTACAAAAAGAATTTTTGAATGCGGCTAAGAGTGTGATGATATTAAACAAAAAGAGCTCCATACACATTACCGAGAATTATACGTTATTACAATAAACATATAATAATAAAAGGTATTCTAATTATGTGAACCAGGTCTCATATGGCGCATTCCAACATCCTCTAAAATCAAATACATGGCGACACATTTGGCCACAATCAGAGGCGACAGAGAATAAAGGCGATGATGTACTTATACGCGATTTTTCTTAATATAAGGTTAGAAGTGGTTTTTATTAAAATTTAACACATTTCATCAAAAGATTAGCTGCATTCAGACGATACATATTACGTACCTAAATTAAACAGGAGCATGTCTGCATGGGTAACCCCGGCAGCGGATATCTCCTCTGAATGATCAAGATGACATTACAAATGAATGCGAAAAAAGTACTCATATTAATCATTTTTATTGTGCTGCCATGTTTTAGTGTCAATGCCCAGCTATATAAGTGGACAGATGCCAATGGTGAATTTCACGTCAGTGACAGGCCGCCACTGGACCCGGAAAAAGTAAAGTTGAAAAATAAAAAGCCCGGCAATACCAAGAAAAAGGTCGTACAGCAGAAGCCAAAAAGAGAAGTGATTGCCTGGCGCTGCAAAGAGCTTGAAGACGAATACGAAGCGGCCGTTAATAAAGCCATGCGCTACGCAACAGACAAATCCTTAGCGGCATCTATGCGCTCCGATGCGGAAAATTATAAAAGAGCGCTGGAACAGATTTGTAACTGAACGTAACACGTCATTCCGGCATGCTTCGCCTACATCAACGTGGATGAGAGGCGTGAGCAAAAGCGGAAGCTTTTGCGCGGAATCCAGCTGATGATCTAATAGACCCCTGCGAGTTATATCACGACGGTGAAACACAGTCGCCACGACATTGTTGCCTTGCTTTACCCCCTGGATCCCGGCTAAAAGCTTCCGCTCCTGCTCACGCCCCTCACCTACATCCATGTAGGCGAAGCTCGCAGGGAAGACGTGAAATTTTTTGGCCATGGATGGCCTTATGCGCTATACAGGGATGTATGAGTGTCACGAGAGGACAGGAGTCCGAAGTGACCCTCGAGAGCACAGGGAAGTGCGAAGAGACAGTGACCTCCAATTGTCCCATCAATTTTAAACAATACCTCTAACCTGCAATTGTGAGCACATGGATATGTTGAGCGCGTCCTGCTATCACGTATACCAAAATCGTATAAATTAATAATTTAAAATTATATAAATTTCCCTGTAATAATGTGTGTTTTGAGGAATGCGTCATATTCATTTTGTGCCTGGAAGCGATACATTAGGATACAGGATGTGTTATTGCTTGAATTTTTTGCATTGGATGCATTATTTGTTTCATCTTTGTATTTGAAAGTAGTTATATAAAGAATCGGAAATTTTATGCAGACAATTCTGGTCATAAATTCAAAAGGTGGCAGTGGCAAAACAACTGTCGCCACCAATCTGGCGAGCTATTACGCGCATAATGATTATGCGACAGCGTTAATGGATTATGATCCACAAGGTTCAAGTATTCAGTGGCTAAAATTAAGGCCTCCCGCACAAAAACCCATTCATGGTGCAAATGCAGCCAGGCAAAAAGGCGGCCAGTTACGTTCATGGCAGATGAAGGTACCTGCCAACACAACCCGCCTGGTCATCGACGCGCCGGCAGGTGTTGATAATTTAATGCTACAGGAAATGGTTCGGGCCGCTGACAGAATAGTGATACCGGTAGCCCCTTCTGCCATCGATATTCATGCGACAGCAGATTTCATCAAAGATTTATTCCTGGTGGGTAAAGTACGGGCCAACCGGACGCAAGTCGCGGTTATCGCCAACCGTGTGCGCAATGGTGTACCGGTATATGCACCGCTGGAAAAATTTCTTAATTCCCTGAAAATTCCGTTTGTTACTGTTTTAACAGATTCCGCGCATTATGTTCATGCAGCCGGGGAAGGCCTGGGGGTGTTTGAAATGGATTCAAACGAGGTGATGCTGGAACAGGCCGAGTTGATGCCTTTGCTCAGCTGGCTGGAACCCTCAGTCTTCACACCGGGCAGAGTATCGACTAATACGTCTGTAATAGACTGCCGCAACAGGTTTAATACATCCCTCATCGCATAAGTCACCGTCTGGCCCTGCTATTCCTGAGGCATAAAAAAAACCCCGCACTCGTGTGAGCACAGGGTTTTCATATTTAAGAGCCTGGCAGTGTCCTACTTTCGCACGGGAACTCCCGTACTATCATCGGCGCTAAGTCGTTTCACTTCCGAGTTCGAGCTGGGATCGGGTGGGGCCAACTTGCTATTGCTACCAGACAAACTGGTTGAGAAAAATTACTTTTTCTCGAAACTCTTTAAACCCTTAGTTGAAAAATTTCTTTTCCAAAAAAGGAAACCTGGAAATTAGCAAAAGACGTTGTTTTCACAAACAATGGGTTGTGTTGCGTTTCTTGAAGAATCAATAACACACCAATCAAATAACTTGGGTGTTATATGGTCAAGCCTCACGGTCAATTAGTACTGGTTAGCTTCATACATTACTGTACTTCCACACCCAGCCTATCAACGTCGTAGTCTTCGACGAACCTTCAGGGACCTCAAGGGTCCAGTGAGATCTAATCTTAGGGGGGGCTTCCCGCTTAGATGCTTTCAGCGGTTATCCCGTCCGTACATAGCTACCCGGCAATGCCACTGGCGTGACAACCGGAACACCAGGGGTACGTCCACTCCGGTCCTCTCGTACTAGGAGCAGCTCCCTTCAAATCTCAAACGCCCACGGCAGATAGGGACCGAACT
>JAUWSG010000225.1 GCA_030610155.1 Gammaproteobacteria bacterium | reverse complement strand
GAACTTCGCTGGCGCGGGCCATGGTGTCACGCTGGGGGATGTCAAAAGAAATCGGTCCGGTTGATTTACGGGAGAGTGAAGAGCACCCTTTTTTAGGGCGCGAGATGGCGCAACCACGACATTTCAGCGAAGCTTCCGCACAGGCTGTTGATAAAGCAGTGCAACAACTAGTGCTTGAAGCTGAACAACGTGCGAAAGACATAATTGAAAAAAAACGACCAGAATTAAAACGCCTGATTGCATCTCTGGAAGAACACGAATCACTTAATCGAGAACAAATTGAGCAATGTTTTCAACCCAAAACGGCTGTACATGATAAGGCAGCTTCTATCTAGTTGGTGCTCCATATTTTTACGGTATCCTCTTGTTGATTTATACCGGGGTTATATGCAATCTATGGTGATTCGCTGTTGTATTCGGTAGATATACTGCATTATCTGTCCACAGAGATAAATATTATCAGGGAGGAGTAAAAATTGAGTGATCAAAAAAAGTATAGCTTTTCAGGAAGTAATATTGATGTGGTATGGGATGGACGGCTTTGTATCCATATTGCAGAATGTGGTCGTGCAAAAGGTGAGTTATTTGTTGCGGGTCGTCAGCCCTGGTGTCAGCCTGATCTTGTTACCTTAGATGAGGTGGTTGATGTTGTTGAGCGCTGTCCGACAGGTGCCTTGACACATAAATCAAATGATCCGGGTATCAAGGAAGCTCATGCTGAAGAGAATACTGTCACAGTAAGTTACAATGGTCCTTATTTTATACGGGGTGATCTTGATATTGAAGGCGCCGCAGGGGACCTGGAAGGTGTTGCATTCAGAACGGCCTTATGTCGTTGTGGACAGTCTGAAAATAAACCTTTCTGCGATAACAGTCATGAAAAAGTGAACTTTCAGGACTATGGTGCCGTGGGTGAAAAAGGTGAGGGGCTCGAATCTAAAGGCGGAAAACTGCATATCAAAACGATCAAAGATGGTCCGCTTTTATTGTCAGGAAACATAACGATTGTTAATGGCAGTGGCAGGCTTGCCTGGAGCGGTGAGCAGGTAGCGTTGTGTCGATGTGGTGCATCTGCTAATAAACCATTCTGTGATGGTAGTCATGTTGAAGCCGGATTCAAAACGCAGGACTAGAAAAAAATCGGGATTCGTGAGTATTATGGGTGCCCATATAAGCACATGTAAATGTAACCATGGAATTGTCAATGTTGAATATTAAAAATACTGCCATTTTGTTTTGTTTTGGATTGTTATACCTGTCTTCATTTGCGTTTGCGGATGCTACGACGCCAGTAGAGCCAGCGGAAGCACCAGCCGTACCAGTAGAGCCAGTGGCAGCGCCTTCTTTAAAGGAGGCTTTAAAAAAATCCAGTGAGGCTAATGTCCTGGAGCAGGAGGCGGAGTTATTATTGCTGGGTCCTCTTGATGAATTTAATCGTGGTACCCCTCGCGGTTCTGTTCTTGGCCTGAAAAAAGCGCTGGAACGTAAAGATTACAAACGCGCGATAAATTATTTTGATTTTCGCAATCTTCCATTTTCTATGGACGAAGAAGGCGTAAAGGAGGGGTTGGTACGAAAGTTGTTGATAATTGCGAAACAAACGTTTCATCTCGATTTATCAACATTAAGTACCGACTCTGGCGGCCACAGCGATGATGGGCTGCCGACATATCGTGACAGGCTGGCGCGCATCAATACGCCAAATGGAGATGTGGATTTGTTAATGCAACATGTACCTCGTGGTGATGGCGTGTCGATCTGGAAAATTTCCAATGCCACGGTTGCAATAATACCCGACCTGTATGAGCATTTCGGTTATGGAGAAATTGGTGATGCAATGGCGGACATGTTTCCAGTCTATGTTTTTATGGGGCTGGAGACATGGCAATGGATTGCACTGATAGGCGTAGTGATTGTGGCGGCGGCATTTGCCTGGTTGTTAACTGTGCGGGTTAACATCCCTCTGCGTCGTAAAAAACTGTTTCATACTGCAACATTTATCGCCGGGCCAGTACGTTTCCTGATTATTGTGCTTCTGATCAGGGCATCTTTTGATAGTGTTTCACCCTCCCTGACCGCGCGTGCATTTTTTGAAGCCGGGACGATGTATATAGCCGCAGTGACCTGGGTCATCATGGGGATTGTTGATATATTTGTGGGGCGTTTGACAGACCGGTTGCAGCGCACTGGTCAGCTTGAGTCGAAAATATTGTTGCGGCCTGCAACGACTGTAGTGAAAATTATAATTATTGCATTTGCGGTGTTGGCCTGGTTGGACAATATTGGCTACGAGGTGACTACTTTAATTGCAGGGCTGGGTGTTGGCAGCATTGCGATTGCATTGGCAGCACAAAAGTCGCTGGAAAATATAATTGGTGCGGTGACAATATATGCTTCCAAAACAATTCGGATAGGTGATTTTTGTCGTTATAAAGACATTATTGGTACGGTTGAAGAAATAGGTTTGCGCTGTACTGTATTAAGGACACTGGAACGTTCAATAGTGCATATACCCAATGGCGCGCTGGCAAATGATAAAGTTGAAAATCTGTCCTTGCGTGACAAGATTCTCTATCGCAGTAATATCCGCTTGCGTTATGAAACCACGCCGGACCAGCTGCGTTGTATTCTGGTTGAGATTCGTCAAATGCTCTATGCTCATCCAAAGGTCGATGAAGAAGCGGCACGTGTCCGGTTTAAAGAATTTGGTGATTCTTCTATGAAGATCGAGATTTATGCGTATATCAAGACAACTGCATACAGCGAGTATCTTGAGGTGCGTGAAGACCTGAACCTGCGAATCATGGATATTGTGACCGAAGCCGGCACGCAACTGGCGATACCTGCCAATGTAACTTATATTACGCGCGAGCAGGGTCCTGATGAAGCGCGAACACAGGAGGCCGAAGCAAAGGTGGCTCAATGGCGTGACAGTGAGACGCTTTATATGACTAAACCACCTGCAGAAAAGATTAGAGAGCTGAAAGGCACGCTGGACTATCCTTATAAAAGTACACCAACACCGAAATAACAATTTTGCTGGCAAAGCGCTTGCAAGAAGTGCTACGTAGCACTGTTTTATCGTTTTATGCCTGTGCTATGATCAATAGCATGATAAAAGGTATTACAATATTTTTTCTGTTCTGTGGTGTTCTTGTCATCGGCATGGCGACCACGATGCCCTCACATAAAGCCTTTGCAGCGCCCCCGCCCGGTAAGGGACCTGTTTGTCCGCCTGCCTGTCCACCCAACGCTGCAAACTGTGATGCCAATCTGGTGATTACTGCCATTCAGAATTTACAGTTTGGTTCCATGACTGCGGCAGCGGTCGGTACAGTGATTGTTGATACTGCGGGTGTCAGAACGGCGACCGGTGGAGTGGTATTGGTTGGTGCCGGGGCGGTTTCTGCCGCCAGTTTCTCTATGACGACGGGGCTCTATAATTGTACGGGCAGGGCTCTTGTTGTTGTCACAGCAGGTCCGACCGCGACACTCACGCATGCCTCATTAGCGGCGACCATGACCGTGAATACCTTTACCACCAATCCAGCCGCAGGCGGGGCCTTTGACCCGGCAGTGCCTTTAACGGTTGGGGCGACACTGAATGTGGGTGCCTTGCAAGCACCGGGTTCATATTCAGGCTCATATCTGCTGACGGTCACATTTCAGTGACCTATTAACTTCTTCGTCTCTTGAAAATTCTCCAGTAGATCAAAAACCTGGCCGTAATCAGCCATTGTCGATTTCAACCCGCTTTTGGGTTCACAATGACTAAAGAAATGAGCTGTGCAGACGAAAAAGAGATAATGACACGAGGAAAACCCTCTCTATTTTATAAGCTTTATTGCTTGCTGGTAAATAAACACAGATGAGAACAATACCAACACTTAATCGATTAACGGGCATCTTGATACTGTTAGTTGCATCAACGCCGCTGTTTGCTGCGAGCTCTGTGGCGACAGTTAATGCGAAGGTGATTCGCCATTTGACAATGACTAATACCAGTGAAATGAACTTTGGCGTAGTGTCAATTAATTCGACTGCCGGGGCGGTGGTGCTGAGTACCGATGGGAGACGAGAGTCGACAGGGG
>JAUWSG010000091.1 GCA_030610155.1 Gammaproteobacteria bacterium | reverse complement strand
TTTTGTGCAAGCGCCATGAACTTTTCCCGCTCATGCTGCTTGAGAAATGTAGCATCGACAATGACACTACGACCAGCCAGTAATAATGATTCTGCCAATTTTTTCAAACGCTCATACGTTTTGATACTCGCCTCTTTGGAATAAATACCTTTTCCTATTTCCTCTTCCTTGCTTGAGACAGCAACTGAATAGAGCCGTTTGCGTTCGATATCAGAACGAATGCGTATCAACCCTGTTGCTTCGATCAGGTTTTGTGTGCCCGTTGTTTTCCCCGAACCGGACAGACCATGAGTAATAAAAAGCATCGGCTTGTCCTGTTGCGTATATTTTTTGGCTAAATGTAAATAAGCTCTGAAATCTGCACAAATATCAACTCTGTCATCTTTGCTCAGCCCGGCTTGTGATAAACGTAACGCATCCACCTTGGCCCTCACCATGGCGCGATATACCTGATAGAAGCGTAATAGAGTCACGCCTTCATAATCACCGGTTAATTCAAGATAAGCATTTAACAAGCGATTGGAAAATTGCTCTTTGTTACGGTCATCCAGATCCATACATAAAAAAGCAATCTCACTCATCACATCAATCCAGCGAAATTCTTCATTAAATTCCAGACAATCAAATATCACTATCTGCTTGTCAATTAACGCAATATTTCTCAAATGCATATCGCCATGGCATTCTCTGATAAAACCATCCGCTTTGCGTTTTTGAAAATCAGCCTGGTGCCGGGAAAAAGACGCATCACTCCAGCGCTCAATTTCTTTGAGAACATCGAGATCTTCCTGGTCAACAGATTGTTGTCGTATTTGTGCAAAATTTTCGATAACAGGTGACCTGACGGCGTCGGCAGATCCAAAATGGGCGTCCCTGTGTGCCACCTGGCAGACGGCATGAAAATCCGCTACCTCTTTTGCAATAAGGTCAACATGACTGTTTGTCAACAGTCCTTCTGACAACACATTATCCAATTGCGCCGACTGGGGAAACTGCACCATTTTGACGGCATATTCAATCGCATGCCCTTCGCCATTTAATACCGGTTTGTCGGGACTGCCCGTGATGTTAACGATTTCCAGATATAGCTCTGGCGCCAGGCGTTTATTGAGCCGCAGTTCTTCTTCACAAAAAAATCGGCGTTTTTCCAGCGTGGAAAAATCAAGAAAGCCAAAATTTACCGGCTTTTTAAATTTATAGGCAAATTGGCCCGTCAATAAAACCCATGAAATATGGGTCTCAATCACAGAGAAAGACTCAACCGGATGGGGAAATATAGCCGGGTCCTGTAGCGCTTTGATCAGCATTGAATTGTTTGTATCCATAACAAACCCATTATCCTGGACTCTGTACGGCCTGGTCGCTCCCGCACATCCTTATGCTACGCGACACCTGTGCGTCCTGGTCGCTCCCGCACATCCTTGTGCTACGCGACACCTGTGCGTCCTGCACAATGCACAATGCGCAATATTATTACCTGGCAAACAAATCCGGCTCAGCCAATAATAATACGTCGCCACCCCATGATCCACTCCATTTTTCTACAGCTTCGCTATCCGGCACACGCTTTACCAGACGGAAATTAATTTGCTTGTCGTTTTGTTCCTGCACCAGCATCTCTCGCAAACTTGTTAACGCACTGGAAAAATTATTGTCAGGACCAGAGCGAGGATAAAACAACAGATTAAACTGAGTATTTAAGCTGACCGTCGACACATAACCAAGCCATAACCCATCTTCAAGCCCGGCCGCATTCACATTCACCGGCCATAACTGAATAACAAACATCGTGTCTTGCGAAGCAGTCATTTTTATCAGGCGCAATGCAGGCGCATGCCAATGATGATAGACAGGCGCCAGAGGTATTTTTTGTAAATTCGTGTTCGGCGTCAACCATAACATCATACTTGTATACGTTAAGGGTTCAGGCCTGGCCCATCCCTGCCTTATTAACAAATCTTCAATCCTGCCCAACTTACCGGCCCATTGTATACTCATAGGACTACTGGCATAGTTTAGCGCACCTGACCGGTAAGCCGGCAGCATGGACCAGTCGTCTGCCCACCAATCCCCGGCTTTTGTTGATTGTGATAAAACAAGCTGCTCAGCTGTATTCAGGGTTTTGTAAACATTAAATACTGAAACACCCGTTATCACGATAAAAGCGGCCATTAATAATGATGTTATTTGCAGTCTGGTCAATCTGCCATATGCACTTAACCGATTGATGACACCTTTGAAAAATAAATACAACAGCCATACCATAGCCGCCAACAAGATAAGCACAATAACCAGGCGGGTGGATGCTTGCGATGCAACCGTCAATGATGCACCTAAAACAACACCAGGCAGGAGCACGACAGGCGCCCATAAAATGGCAGACAAAACATTAACCAGATAAAATCTTGCGGGTGGCATTTCCATAATGCCGGCAATTGTTGGAATAATCGCCCTTATCGGCCCAATGAAGCGGCCAAAGAACACACTCTTGCCTCCATGCTTTTTAAAAAACGCTTCGCCTTTGGGCACTAGCTCAGGATAACGCGACATAGGCCAGAGGGATTGTATTTGCCGGTGGAAATGCACACCCAGCCAATAGCTGACCCCGTCACCGGCAATCGCGCCCATTGTCGCCCAGAACATGCAGGACCAGAAATCCAGTGTCCCCAGACCGATTAACGCACCCACACCCGTCATCAATACGACGCCCGGCACAAGAATCCCGACCACGACCAGAGACTCGCTGGCAGATACAAGAAAGATAACAAGGCCAGCCCATTGAGGATGAGCACTAATCCAATCAAGGAGTGGCTGAATAGATTGAAGCATGTCCATAGGATGTTATGTTATCCGAGGTAACTACGCATTGCTAACCTAACTTGATCAAGGTCAAGGTCAAGACAAAAATAATTACCACGGGGAACACGGGGCGCACGGGGGAAATATTGAAAAAAAAACATTGGTTTAACCACGGAGGTCACGGAGAAAACCTTTTTTGTTCTAGTCCCTTCTCCCTTCGGGAGAGGGAAGCAATCCTCTCTTTTTTCTCCGTGACCTCCGTGGTAATAAATCGCCTTTTCAATCTTTTACCCCGTGCGCCCCATGTCCCCCGTGGTTAATGGTTTTATGTCCTAATGGTTAGCTTTTTAGATCGCTGCATGAAGGTTCTGAAAAGCAGTGGCACGACAAATAAAGTCAACACTGTGGAAAAGGCCAGCCCCCAAACGATTGCAGATGCAACCGGACCCCATATCAATGACTTGCCACCCAGACCCGTTGCCAATGAAAAAAGTCCCGCGATGGTTGTCAGTGAAGTAATAACAATCGCCACGACTCTACGTCTTGCTGCATATATAGTGGCATGCAAAACACTCATTCCCGCTTGTAATCGCGTATTGGCGGCGTCAATCATGACGATGGCTGCATTGACTGATATACCGATCAGGGCCACAACACCATAAAGCGTAAACAGGCTAAGCGGATTATTGGTCACGACCAGGCCGAATACAACACCGGTAAACGCCATGGGCATGGTGGCAAGTGTCATCAACGGTTGCCAGTAACTTATAAATTGCGTACCAAGAATAAGATAAATAATTCCAACTCCGAATAAAAACAGAATCAGCATGGAATCCAGACTTTCCTGTATGTCATCCAGCTCTCCGGAAAAGTCGAGGTTCACGTTAGGAAAGTCCTGCTTCATTGTTTCCCATTTTTCCATCACAATATTGTTTGCTTCAACCGTGTCCATGACATCCTTGTCCAGGTCTGCTTCAAGCGTAATGGCTCGCCTGAAATTATAATGGCGGATATTGCTTTTACCAATGCCCGTTTCAAACTCAACCAATTGACCTAACGTAACTTCACCGCCCTGCGGCAAAGAGATCGACTGCCTGAGCAACTCACTGATATCAGAGACTGCCCGGGGTTTGGCGCGCACTCTGACCTCAAGTTTTTCCCCCTGGTCCTGCATACTCGCAACGATTTCTCCATCAAAATACAGGCGTACAATACGCATTACATCCGCAGCATGTAAGCCAAGGCGTCGCACCGAGTCAGCATCCAGTTTAAGCCTGAGTTCTTTTTTACCCGGCGTATCATCATCGCTGATGTCCCTGACAGCCGGCATATCCTTCAATACCGCCGTCAAAGCATCCGTCGCGTCACGAATTTCGTTATACTGATCGCCTCGCACCTTGATACTGATAGGTTTTGAAGTCGGCGGACCACCTGACATGATCAGAAAAGAGACCCTTTTAGGCCCCGGTTGCGCCATAATATCTGCACGCATTGCTTCCACAATTTCATTTACCCCACGCATGTCATCTTTTTTGGGTTTCAAACTGATCATGACCTGGCCATACACATCACCAAAAAACGGGGCCACTTCGGTAAACATTAGCCCGGAAACAGCGGTAATTTCACGCGCCTCGTCCTCTCCGATATGCGACTTGACTATTTTTTCAATACTGACCACTTTCTCCAACGTCTCTTGCAGCGACGAGCCTGGCGGCATTTCAACATTCACGTAAAAAATACGCAACGGATCAAATGCGAAGAACTTGATATTCACTGCGCCGGTGACCATAAGAACCAGCGCGAAAACAAACAAAGCAAGCGCCACGCCAATTGAACGCCGCGGATGTCGTAACACCTTTACTAATAACATCGAATAACGAGTGCGTAATTTACGCGTAAAACGCACTCGAAATACTTGAACCGATGATGTTTTATTAAAGCTCACCTTTGCCGCAGATATATGTACGGGTAACATCCAGTAGGCCTCAATCAAACTGACTACCAGCGCCACAGACACAACAAACGGTATGACAAACATGAAATCACCCAGAATACCCGGCAGTAACATAAGCGGCATGAAAGCAGCAATAGTTGTCATTATTGACGAAGTGACCGGTTTAAATACTTCCACGAGCGAGTCAAGAGAGGCCTGCATAGCTTGTGCACCTCGTTGCAAACGGTAATAGATTGCCTCAACCACAACAACGGCATCATCTACCAGCATACCCAGCACGATCACAACACCCAGCAGCACTGACTGGTTTAATGTTTCATTGGCAATATTGAGCACCATAAAAGTACCTGCCAAAGTAAACGGAATACCAATAACGATAAAAAAGGCGATATGCCCGCCCAGAAACAACCAGGTCACCAGCGCAACAAGCGTCAAACCTAACATGGCATTGGTCTGCATCGTCTTCAACGCATCCCGCGTCACCTGTGTCTGGTCATCAAGCAGAATGATCTTCACACCGAACTGATCCAATAGTTTATTTTTTTCTTCTATATAAGCAGTGATCCTCTCCACAACTTTAAGTGTATTGGTATAACCTTTTTTGGTAATCGCCATCATGATTGCCGGCTCACCATCATGCAGCACCAGTTGTTCCGTTTTTTCACGGCCCCGGCTAACATCGGCGATGTTCTCTACCAGGACATTTCCACCAGCACTAATAACAGGCAATTTTGCGATATATACCGGGTCGCTGTCCCTGCCGATGAGCCTGACCAACCATTCCTGTTTACCCAGATGCATACTGCCTGCTGAAATATCCTTGAAATGTGCGCTGATCGTTTCAGCTAACTGGCTTGCCGTAATACCATAGGCACGCAATTTTTCCGGATAAAAATCAACATGCAATTCCGGATCGTTCAGACCAGATGGATCCACACCGTCCACACCCTTGATACGCTCTATGTCTTCCTTGACAGACAACGCAATTTTGCGCAGCGTCTCATCATTGTCTTTTCCACGCACCGCAACGACGGCACTTGGAAACCCGTTAGCTGAAGTTATTTCAATTATTACAGGGTCATTGGCCTCGCCCGGCAATTCCGTATTTGTCTTATTCTGAATTTCACGCCGGAGGTCATTGATGCGCTTATCAAAAACACGCTCACTGATATCTTCAAAACGAACCAGAATATTCGACAAGCCTTCGCGACTGTTGCTTGATACAAACTTGACGTCAGAGACCTGCTGGATTGCATCCTCGATCGGGTCAGTTATCAGTTTTTCGACGTCTTCCGCCGAAGCGCCAGGCAAGGTTGTAAGCACATTGATCCAGTTAAAATTTATTTCCGGATCTTGAGAACGTGGGAGTTGGAAATAAGACAAGGTGCCGACCACAAGAATGACGACAAAGGTAATGTTTGCCAGCACATGATTTTCATAAAAGCGGCGCAACATATCGAATAATCAACAATTATTGTAATTTGACATCACTGCCGTCCTGAAGCTTGTAACGACCATCCACGATAACAGGGGTGGTTTCAGATATTTGCGTCAACTCGACAGGCTGCCCTTCTTTGGCATCAGCCAGACTAACAAACTGCGCCTTGTTTTTATTGACCACAAACACACCCAACTCGCCTTGCCTTCGCACAATCAGATCAGCAGGCATATGAGGCGAAGTTTTTTTCCACTGAACTTTCCCGAATGCGCCTGGCAAAGCAGATTCAACCAGAAACACAAAACGAACTTCCTGACTTCGCTCAAAAGCATCATAGGCCGGCGTGATATTTTTAACCTTCAGCTTATAACTATCACCTTGACTAACCAGTTCAACCTGATCTGTTGATTTCAGGGACGCAATGTCATTCGTCTGTATTTTTGCAGAAACCTCAAGATGCTCAGCATCGATAATATGTATCAACGGGGTACCTATACTGGCCAGCTCCCCCACATGTGCCATGCGCTGTTTTATCACAGCCTTGAATGGCGCCCTGACGATACATCGATCAAGGTTACGCTTCGCAATATCAATGGCTGATTGTTGTGCCGCAACCTCCGCCTTCAGCGCCTTTACTTCAGACTGCCTTTGCTTGAGTAATTCTTCTGACACTACTTTTTGTTTTGACAAACTGAGCGCACGCTGCAACTGATACTTTGCAAGATCAAGCTTCGCCTCTACAGACTGCATAACCGCTTTGGCTCGCTTGTGTTCCAGCTGATAATAACCTGCATCCAACTCAAACAGGACCGAACCACGCTCAACAACCTGACCAACGTTGACTGGAATATTTTTTACAATTGCGCTGACTTCAGAACTGATTTTACTGTTATTCAGACTAACAACAGAGGCCGGCACTTTTACCGCAGGATAAATAGCCAGCTGACTATACGGTTTAACTGTAACGGGAATAACATCCTGGGCCACAGACAAAAAAGAAACACTCAACAACCCGACAAACAGTAGCCCTTTTAAATTACTCTCCATCACTCACCAATTCATTAGTCCGGCATTTATAATCCCGATAACACCTTTTCTGCGGCATCAAGCGTTTTGCTAATGGCCTCATCATCATGAGCACTGGAAACAAATCCTGTTTCATAGGCGGATGGCGCGAGATAAACACCTTGCTCAAGCATGCCATGAAAAAATAATTTAAACCGGTCCACATTGCATTTGGTCACCTGGTTGAAACTTGTGATTTTCTCTTCATCACTAAAGAAAAACCCAAACATGCCACCGACCTGGTTTGTTGTCAGCGGTATGCCTGCTGATTTAGCTACTTCCGATAATCCATCAACCAGCTTCACTGCAATCTGGCTCAGATTATCATGGAAGCCGGGTTGTGAAATCAGGTTCAAGGTTGCCAGACCGGCTGCCATGGAAACCGGGTTCCCTGACAAAGTACCGGCCTGATAAATTGGCCCCAATGGTGCAATCTGTTCCATAATTTCCCGCTTGCCACCAAATGCGCCAACAGGCAGACCACCGCCTATCACTTTCCCAAGTGTCGTCAAATCCGGTGTCACGCCATAATAACCCTGGGCACCACCCAGCGATACACGAAAGCCCGTCATCACTTCATCAAAAACAAGCACACTTTCATATTCATCACATACCTCCCGCAGGCCTTGCAGAAACCCGGGGACAGGCGGTATGCAATTCATATTACCCGCGACAGGCTCAACAATAATACAGGCGATTTGATGCCCTATATGTGAAAATGTTTCCCGTACCTGATCAATATCATTGTAGTTTAACGTTATAGTATGTTCCGCCAGCGCAACCGGGACGCCGGGGGATGTCGGTACACCCATGGTTAATGCACCCGAACCCGCTTTGACCAGCAATGAATCCGAATGACCATGATAACAACCTTCAAATTTGACGATCTTGTCTCTACCCGTAAAACCCCGCGCCAGTCGAATTGCACTCATGGTTGCTTCAGTACCCGAATTGACCATTCTGACCAGATCAATCGAAGGCACTAATTCGCACACCTTGTCTGCCATGACCGTTTCAATGGCTGTCGGCGCACCAAAACCCAGGCCATTTTTAATCGTCTCCTCAACTGCTTTTAATACCTCGGGATGAGCATGGCCAACAATCATTGGCCCCCAGGAACCGACATAATCAACATAACTTTTACCGTCTTCATCCGTTACATAGGCACCTTTTCCCTTGTTAAAATACACGGGATCTCCACCTACACCGTTAAACGCACGCACCGGTGAATTCACACCGCCGGGAATATGTTTTTGTGCCTTAACAAATAAAGTATGTGATTGGGTCATTGCTACATCCTTCCTTATACTGTCATTATCTTTGATTAAATTTACCTGAACCAGAAAGCGCTACATTGAATACTTTCAGGTCCGACTATTTTTTGATGGCCCGGGAGACTGTCCGGCACACCCTGTTCTCAACTAAAAAAGTTTCAGCTGAAAAAAGTCTCAGCTAAAAAAAGTCACTACTGAAAAGTCGCCGATAAAAAAGGCTTCACGCCTGGAAAAGACGGGAAAAATGCTCTGCTGCGATTTCAACGTCATCCTGCCCAAACAAGCCATCAATAACGGCCAACATGTCCGCACCGGCATTAATAAGCGTACGTGCATTATCATGCGTTATACCGCCTATAGCAACGATGGGCACCTCAAGGCGTGGTTTTGCAGCATGCAACAGTTCGATTTGGGCCTGCACGGCTTCGGGCTTGGTGTTCGAGGAAAAAAAACGTCCAAACGCAACATAATCAGCACCACTTTGTTGCGCTCTCAATGCGTTCTGGAAACTGTCATAACAAGAGACACCTATGATACTGCTGCTGCCAAGCGTTTCCCTGGCCTCGCGAATCAACATATCATCACGCCCCAGATGCACACCATCGCACCCCAGTGAGTGTGCCAGCGCAACATCATCATTAATGATTAACGGTACTTGATGTTTTTGACAAACTTCAAGCAATGCCTGCGCATCCTGTTCACGCTGCTGATACGAGCCTGTCTTGTTTCGGTACTGAATAATAGCCGCACCGCCCTTGATTGCACTCATCACTTGATCAACAAGCTGATCCTGCCCAATGGCATTTACATCCGCAATGGCATACAAGCCTTTTAATTCAGGTCGTTCATGACGCATCGAGTTCTGCCTCCCCACGCTGCGCTTCTTCGCCATGCGCCCAGAAAAAACGATTAGGCAAATGCTGTCCCATGCCAATTCGGTAACCTTGCTTTAAGGTGTCCCAGGTATATTCCTGCGCTTCAATAAAGGCAGCATACGGATCAATTCCTTGCGCCAGTAACCCGGCAATAGCCGCCGACAGGGTACAGCCTGAACCATGATAGCTAAAAGGTAAACGATCCCAGGTATACGTTTCCAACTGTCGTGAATGACCATAAAGTGTATTAACAACATCACGGGTATTTTCATGGGTCCCGGTAATTAACAAAAACTCACAACCGTATTCAAGAATTTCCTGTGCCCGCGACTCCAGGTTATCGCCTTCCGGCGCGAAAAAGGTCGCCTCATGTGAATTTGGCGTCAACACGGTCGTTAGCGGGAACAATAGATTAACCATCGCCTCTGCTGTTTCATCATCCGTTAACACACTGCCGCCGCCACTTTCAATAACCGGGTCAAGCACAACCGGCAATTCAGGATAATCCATTAATATCGCATGAATTGCTTCAACATTTTCTGCCGAGCCTATCAACCCCACTTTGATTGCAGCCACCGGCATATCTTCCAGTATTGCTCGCGCCTGATCCATCACTGTCATCGCATCAACAGGCTCAATGCGCGCAACATCTTCCGTATCCTGGACAGTAATCGCCGTAATCACACAGGTCGCATGACATCCCATACTGGCTATCGATTCAATATCAGCTTGCACACCCGCACCACCACTAGGATCACTACCGGCAAAAACCAGAACTACTGGAACGGGAGACCGATCGTTCATCAAAAATCCTTTATTATGTTATATAAAAAAACAGGCAGCTGCACACAAAGATTTGATTTTAACACAGTAAGCCTGGTTGAATCCTATTCTACCTCAACGAGCAGGCGTCTTTAAAAAAAAGGCTAAAAAGGTTTGATGACCACCAACACTATAATGCCGATAAGAAGTAATACAGGGAACTCATTAATCCAGCGGTAAAACTTATGTCCATGTTTGGTATGAGTAATCCTGAACTCTTTAAGCAGTTTCCAGCAATATACATGATAGGCAATAAGCACCAGGATCAATGCCAGTTTTATATGCAGCCACGCCATGGATGAATAACTTTCCCACGCATAAGCCAGTAACAGCCAGATACCAAATATTGCGGTACCCACCGCCCCCATTGTCATGATGACAAACAACTTGAATTCCATGACCTTAAAGCGTTCGTGGCCCGGCGTATCCTCACAGGCGGCATGATAAACAAACAATCGAGGCAAATAAAACAAGCCGGCAAACCAGGTCACCATAAATATGACATGAAATGCTTTTACCCAAAGCATAGATTTCTCCGTTGATTAGCTGTAGCACCAGAAATCATTCTACTATAGAAAACCGGTTTCTACACATTACCTGATCGTTACATTAAGTCGACGGCATAACGTCATCCCGGCATGCTCCTGGCCGGGATCCAGGGGAAAGAAAGGAAATACTGATAATATCGCATCCATTCTGATTCAGAGCGAGTATTCAAATTTCAATGAATTGTTTCTGGTTCAGCTGGATCCCGGCCAGGAGCATGCCGGGAGGACGAGCTCTGGCAGAAGATTTACCGGACTTATAGGAATTATGGAATTATGGAATTATGGACTTATGGAAGTATGGAATTATGGAAGTATGGACTTATGGAATTATG
>JAUWSG010000219.1 GCA_030610155.1 Gammaproteobacteria bacterium | reverse complement strand
TACAAAATATCAGTCCATTACTCGCCGGGATGTTTTCAATGCCTTTTACCCGGTAATCAATTTTGCAGGTCTTGTTCAGCCACCACAAATTGAACCTGGCCCATTGGCTAATAAATCCATATCGCACTGTAAAGGAAAAGGGCAGCAAAAATGCCGCCAAAAACACAACCAGGACTGTAGATGCCCACATTACCAGGTAAAACAAAAGAGAACGCAAAAAAAGCATGGCGTTAAATCATTTATTTGTATTGGTTAATTTACCGCTTAACATCTCGTCAACAACCGCTGAGAGGTCCTTGTAAACCGGCACGTTTTCCAGGCCAACATTCTTTTGAAATGTTTTTTTACCTTTGCCGGTTTTCACTAAAACCGGGAAGGCACCCGCGATCTTCGCTGCCTGGATATCACGCAAAGAATCACCAACCGCAATGACAGAATTCAATTCGACCGGCAATCGTTGACTGATATCATAAAATAATCCAGGTTTTGGCTTACGGCAATCACATTCATCATCGGGACTATGTGGGCAAAAAAAGATGCCGTCAATTGCGACACCCAGATTGGCCAACTCTTTATGCAGTTTC
This sequence comes from Gammaproteobacteria bacterium, assembly GCA_030610155.1. Classification (GTDB taxonomy): domain Bacteria; phylum Pseudomonadota; class Gammaproteobacteria; order SG8-11; family SG8-11; genus JAADIM01. Next base: position 3,782 of record JAUWSG010000219.1, on the reverse strand, counting down.
CCATGAATCCGGTTTAGCATATCGATATCAAACAAACCGCGCCCTACACCTGACTGGTTTGTTGCAATGACAACACTATAGTTTGCCTGCTTTAACCTGGCGATTGCAGACAGACTACCTTTAATCGGAATAAATTCTTCTGGCGATTTGATAAAATCATCAGAGTCTTCATTGATGACGCCATCACGGTCCAGAATTATGACGTCAGGACTAATCGACATCACGAAACTCAGAAACACGGATGCGCCCGTTAATCATTTTCGATTTACGCATATCGAGTTTTTCCATTTTGTCCCAAAAAGCCTGGTTCAGATCAAAATCTGCAGAAATAGCCGTGCCCAGCACCAGTATAAACAAATCCGCCACTTCCTCTGACAGCTGCTCCCGGGATTTACCTTTAGTGACACACGAGGATATTTCGCCCAGCTCTTCTGCCATCAGTGCAATGCGGTACGTTAAATCTTCACCGCCTGTATTTTTGAACTGGTGTTTGTCATGGAAGGCCTGAACAGCGGCCAACATGTCAGCATATGAATCAGATGGGTTCACTAATATTCCTATTTTTTATCCTGTAACCGTGATAAATCAGCAATCTGTAAAAAAAGATTACGCAATTTATTTAACATTGCAAGACGATTATTCCGCAGATTTTTATCATCAACCATCACCATTACCTGGTCGAAAAATTCATCCACGGGTTCTTTCAAATTAGCCAGTATTTCCATTGCCGCTTTATAATCCTGCTTGGCAAACAGAGGCGTAACTTCTTTATCCAATCGATTTATTCGTCCCGCCAGGGTACGCTCAACATTTTCCTTCAACAATGCAGAATTTATTTTATCAGAAATCTTACCCTCAGCCTGTTTAAGGATAATATTGCTGATACGTTTGTTAGCGGCCGCCAAACTATGCGCCTCCGGTAATTTACGGAACTCATCAACAGCCTGTATGCGTCGATCAAAATCATAAGGCTGCGCAGGTCTTTGTGCATAAACCGCTTCAAACACATCAACAGGTATATCAATATCCAGGTAATAAGTACGTAATCTTTCCATCATGAAATCGTAAATATTTTCGGACAAGTCCTTATTCTTTATCTTGTCGCCATAAAGTTTGACCGCCGCATTTATCAGCCGGATTAAATCTACATTCAATTGTTTTTCTATCAGAATACGCAGTATACCCAATGCAGAACGCCGTAAACCGAACGGGTCCTTGTCTCCACTGGGTATCTGGCCAATGCCAAAAATACCGACCAGTGTATCCAGTTTATCTGCAATCGCGACAGCTTGCCCGACTGGCGTCTCCGGCAGTTCATCACCGGCAAAACGTGGCATATAGTGTTCATTAATTGCGGTTGCCACTTCATCAGGCTCTTTATCATGTTGTGCGTAATAACGGCCCATAATACCTTGTAGTTCCGGAAATTCGCCAACCATATCCGTTACCAGGTCACATTTAGCCAGTATGGCTGCACGCTCCGTCATTTGTTTATCCGCATTTAAATCAGCGGCTATCGTCATGGCCAGTCCGGCAATACGTTTAGACTTATCAAACAAGCTGCCAAGTTTTTGCTGAAACACAATATCTTTTAATGCATCAACCCGGTTCGATAAACTTTGTTTTTTGTCCTTCTCCCAGAAAAACACCGCGTCTGACAGGCGGGGGCGAATAACACGTTCGTTACCGATACGCACCTGCTCAGGGTCATGGCTTTCAATATTGGAAACGGCAATAAAACAAGGCATCAGCTCTGCGTGTTTATCAACAACCGGAAAATATTTCTGATGGCCTTCCATTGCCGAGACAATGGCTTCAGATGGCAGTTGTAAAAATTCTTTGTCGAATTTGCCAACAAATGCTACGGGCCACTCAACCATGCCCGTCACTTCATCGAGCAAGTCATCATCTATCACTGCCTGGCCATTCACACTTGCCGCAGCTTCAAGTACTTGTGCACGTATGGCTTCCCTGCGATTCTCATAATCTACCAACACATGGCCTTCTGTTTGTAACAGTGGCACATAAGACGCAGGATCCGCCAAAAACATGTTCCCGGGAAAATGAAACCGGTGGCCACGTGTTTCTCGACCAGCCTTCACGTTAAGGATTTCTGTATTGATAATGTCATCGCCGAACAATAAAACCAGCCAATGTACCGGGCGAACAAATTCGGCAGACAAATCAGACCAGCGCATACGTTTGGGAATGGGTAATTTGTTCAAGGCATTGGTAACAATGTCCGGGATCAACTCCCCGGTCTGACATCCCTGTTCCGTAGAATTAAATACCAGCCAGGCACCTTTGTCTGTTTCCAATCGATCCAGTGCTTCGACACTGACACCACATGAACGCGCAAAACCTTCTGCGGCCGGTGTCGGGCAACCGTCATCCGCGAATGCGGCGGTAAGTGCCGGGCCACGGCGTGCTACTTCCTTGCTCGCCTGCTTAACATCCAATGCCTCCACTACAACGGCAAGTCGTCTTGGTGAGGCGTATGGTTTTACCTCACTGAAATCGAGAGCTGCTTTTTCAAGCCCTGTTTTTATCCCGTTGGCAAATGCATCTGACAGACGTCTTAATGCCTTCGGCGGTAATTCTTCTGTACCCAATTCGATAAGAAGGTCCTGCTTGTCGCTCATTGACCTTCTCCTTGTGCCTGATCTTGAGAATGGCCTGGCTTATTCCTGTCATTACACAGTGGAAAACCCAAAGATTCGCGCTTTTGATAATAGACTTCTGCCACCGCTTTGGATAAGGCACGTACTCTACCGATAAAACGTGCGCGTTCAGTAACTGAAATCGCATGGCGCGCATCGAGCAGATTAAAAGTATGCGATGCCTTCAGGACCATCTCATACGCTGGCAGGGGCAAACCCGCTTCGATCATTTTTTTACTTTCTGCTTCACACACATCAAAAGCATGGAACAGGCTATCTACATTGGCATGCTCAAAGTTATAAGCTGACATTTCAACTTCGTTCTGATGAAACACATCACCATAACTGACTTTACCCAATGGTCCGTCCGTCCAGGTAAGATCATAAACACTTTCGACATTTTGCAAATACATCGCAATACGTTCCAGGCCATAGGTTATTTCCCCGGTCACTGGCGAACAATCCAGACCACCGATCTGCTGAAAATAGGTAAACTGCGTCACTTCCATACCATTTAGCCAGACTTCCCAACCCAGACCCCAGGCACCTAATGTGGGTGATTCCCAGTTGTCTTCAACAAAACGAATATCATGCACCAGCGGATCGATGCCGAGCTGTTTTAAAGAACCGATATACAAGTCCTGAATTTCAAGCGGTGAAGGTTTGATCACAACCTGAAACTGATAATAATGTTGCAGGCGGTTCGGATTTTCACCATAACGACCATCGGTAGGCCGGCGTGTGGGTTGCACATAAGCGGCACTCCAGGGCTCCGGGCCGATGGCGCGTAAAAAGGTTGCCGGATGAAACGTGCCTGCGCCCACTTCCAGATCCAGCGGTTGTAACACCGCACAACCCTGCGCTGCCCAATAGTCCTGTAAGGCCAAAATCAGTCCCTGGAACGTTGATACATCGCGCACGTTTTTCCCATTATTAGAATCGTTCATTATTTATTCAATCTATTGGTTATTTTTTCTGGTTTTGAATGAGCCTGGAGCCTGTCGGACTTAGGGAATCGTAGCGAGGCGAGCGGGTAACCGCACCCCGTTTTTGATCTTTTAAGGCGCCATGTGGTTGTATTAATCGAAAAATATCAGAAAAAGGGTGAGGTTTTCCGCCGCC
>JAUWSG010000074.1 GCA_030610155.1 Gammaproteobacteria bacterium | reverse complement strand
GGACACAAAAAAGCCCGGATCACCGGGCTTGATGTTTGGCTCCCCGACCCGGGCTCGAACCAGGGACCCAGTGATTAACAGTCACTTGCTCTACCAACTGAGCTATCGGGGAATTGAGGACGTAATGGTACTCATCGACTTGCTCCTGGTCAATAAGGAGCTGATGTTAAATGTAAATATTGCTTATACAACGGTCGATTCGACGAATTCCTTGATGCGTTTCACGGCTTTTACGATATTGTTCATGCTGGTGGCATAAGATAGGCGCATATAACCCGGTGCCCCGAAGGCAGAACCCGGCACCAGTGCGACACCCGCTTCAGTGAGCAATAATTCAGCAAGATCGACGTCATTTTCCACATTATCCATCTTATCAATGACTGCCTGAAAGCTGGGGAAGGCATAAAACGTCCCTTCGGATGCCAGGCATTTAACACCATCAATCGAATTGAGGTTAGTCACCAGGAAATCATGCCGGTCTTTAAACGCCTTGACCATCTCCTTGATAAAGCCCTGATCACCTGAAATGGCTTCCGTTGCAGCTGCCTGGGATATCGAAGCCGGGTTTGAGGTGCTTTGCGACTGGATTTTTTTCATTGCCTGAATAAGCTTCACCGGCCCGGCGGCATAACCGATACGCCAGCCCGTCATGGAATACGCTTTGGAGACACCGTTCAGAACAATCGTGCGATTATACAATTCCGGGTATACATTGAGCAGGTTTTTGAAGGGCTTATCGTTCCAGATAATATGTTCATACATGTCGTCGGTCGCAATCAGGACATGCGGATTTTCCTGCAACACCTCACCGATTTCTTCCAGCTCACTTTGTGAATAAATACTGCCCGTGGGATTGGACGGACTATTGATGACAAAAAGCCGTGTTTTCTTGGTAATTGCACGGCTTAACTGGTCACCGCGAATCTTGAACTTTGATTCCAGGCCGGTGTTGAGAATGACCGGTTCACCGTCAGCCAGTAGCACCATGTCAGGGTAAGACACCCAATAAGGCGCAGGAATAATCACTTCATCGCCCGAGTTCAGCAGGGCCTGGCAAAGGTTATAAAAGCTTTGTTTACCACCGGAAGAGACCAGGATCTGGTTTGGCATATAAGCCAGGTTATTTTCACGGCTGAATTTTTCGATAATGGCCGATTTCAGCTCCGGGGTACCATCAACCGCCGTGTATTTGGTTTGTCCATCCTTAATGGCCTTGATCGCGGCTGCTTTTATATGGTCCGGCGTATCAAAATCCGGTTCACCTGCACCCAGACCGATAATGTCTTTTCCCGCGTCTTTAAGCTCTTTTGCACGGCTGGTGACGGCCAGAGTTGGTGAAGGTTTAACCCTGTTTACACGATCAGATAGTTTGAGGTCCAAATTACTTCCTTGGTTTTTAATGTGACGATTAAGTGTAATATACTGTAATTTTGTCTGAAGCAGAATACATGTCTAAGAACTTCAAGCTAGTTTCCGAATTTAAACCCGCAGGTGATCAACCTGACGCCATCCAGAATCTTGTTGACGGTTTGAACGCAGGGGAGGTTGGTCAAACCTTGCTCGGTGTCACGGGTTCGGGTAAAACCTTTACAATTGCTAATGTCATTCAGGCCGTCCAGCGACCAGCCATTATCATGGCCCACAACAAGACCCTGGCAGCCCAGCTTTATGGTGAGTTCCAGGCATTTTTCCCGGAGAACGCCGTTGAATATTTTGTCTCCTATTACGACTATTATCAGCCCGAAGCTTATGTGCCGGCATCGGACACCTTTATAGAAAAAGACGCTTCGATTAACGAACATATTGAACAAATGCGTCTTTCAGCCACCAAGGCCATACTCGAACGTAAGGATGTGATTATCGTCGCGACGGTCTCGGCTATTTATGGTTTGGGTGATCCTAAGTCCTATCTGGGGATGGTGTTACACCTGTCACGCGGTGAAATTATTAATCAACGGACTATTTTGCATCGCCTGACCTCACTGCAGTACAAGCGTAATGATGCTGAACTGCGTCGTGGTACTTTCCGTGTCAGAGGAGATGTCATCGATGTGTATCCGGCGGATTCGGAACGCGATGCAGTACGTATCGAATTGTTCGATGAAGAAATCGAGTCTTTGAGTATTTTTGACCCATTGACCGGGCATGTCCTGCGAAAAGTACCGCGTCTGACTATTTACCCGAAATCGCATTACGTCACGCCACGTGAAACCCTTATGGAAGCCATAGATCACATAAAGGTGGAGCTCAAGGAACGCCTGGAAGAGCTATACAGTGCTAATAAACTGGTTGAAGCACAACGTCTGCGCGAGCGTACCCAATTCGATATTGAAATGATTATCGAGTTAGGTTACTGCTCGGGTATTGAGAACTATTCACGTTATCTGTCAGGTCGGCAACCTGGTGAGGCACCACCAACACTTATAGATTACATGTCACCCAATGCCATCATGGTCATTGATGAAAGCCATGTCAGCGTGCCGCAGATTGGTGCCATGTATAAAGGTGATCGTTCGCGCAAGGAAAATCTGGTTGGATACGGTTTTCGTTTACCGTCCGCACTCGATAACCGGCCACTGAAATTTGAAGAATTTGAAAAATTGATGCCGCAAACTATTTATGTCTCGGCGACGCCGGCTGTCTATGAAAAGGAACACTCGGGTGCCGTGGTTGAACAAGTAGTACGACCAACAGGGCTGGTGGACCCGGAAATTGAAATAAGGCCTGTCGCCACACAGGTGGATGATGTGATGTCCGAGATCAATATTCGCGCCAAAAAAGGCGAACGTGTACTCGTCACCACGTTAACAAAAAGAATGTCTGAAGACCTGACAGACTACCTGGCTGAGCATGGTGTGCGGGTGCGTTATATGCATTCGGACATCGATACCGTGGAGCGTATTGAAATTATACGTGACCTGCGTCTGGGGGAATTCGATGCTCTCATTGGTATCAACTTATTGCGTGAAGGTCTCGATATTCCCGAAGTATCACTGGTGGCCATACTGGATGCCGACAAGGAAGGTTTTTTACGTTCCGAACGGTCCTTGATTCAAACCATAGGCCGTGCTGCGCGTAACCTCGAAGGCAGGGCGATTCTCTACGCCGACAGGATCACCAATTCCATGGACAAGGCGATGAAAGAAACCAAACGCCGGCGCGAAAAACAACAGGCATATAATAAAGAGCACAATATTACCCCGACCGGGATCAAGAAGAAAATCAATGACATTATGGAAGGTGCCTATCCGGGTGCGCCACAAACTGCTCAGGAGTATGCAAAAGCCGCTGAAGAAATGGCCGAATATGAGGCGATGACACCAGCCAAACTGGCGAAAAAAATCAAAGACCTCGAACAGCAGATGTTCAAACACGCGCAAAATCTGGAATTTGAAGAGGCTGCGCGGGTGCGTGATGAAATTAAACATCTTGAAGAAAGGCATTTCGGACATTAGCTACAAATAATTGTACGTGTATGGATATTGCCCACGCGATCAGCGTTTTTCCAATGAAGCGGCTTAATTCTCCCTATAACAACACTTATCGCTTTGCACTTGAGGGTTTCCCCTTTATAATCCCCATCCGGTAACAGGCGCGTAGCTCAGTTGGTTAGAGCACTGCCATGACATGGCAGGGGTCGTGGGTTCGAATCCCTCCGCGCCTACCAGATAAACCAGGGAAAAGAGAACTGGAAACAGGGAAAAGATACAAGTTTCAAGCAAGACACACGATTAACACTTATTTATTGCCTGCATGTGGTCTCTCGTAAGGATCACCACTGGCTCAACAGGATATTCCATGCCTACTATTGCATTACCCGACGGTTCCCAACGAAAATTCGATCATCCTGTTTCTGTGCATGATGTGGCTGCTGATATTGGTCCAGGTCTGGCCAAAGCGGCACTGGGCGGTGTTGTGGATGGCAAACAGGTGGATACCTCGTTTGTGATCGAGAACGATGCCGCGCTCAGTATCATTACGGACAAAAGTCCTGAAGCGCTGGAGATCATTCGTCATTCGACTGCGCACTTACTCGCGCAGGCTGTTAAAATTCTGTTTCCCGACGCTCAGGTGACAATTGGCCCGGTTATCGAAGACGGCTTCTTTTACGATTTTTCGTATGAAAAGGGTTTTTCACCGGATGACCTGGTGGCGATTGAGAAAAAGATGAAAGCGCTCGCCAAACAGAACGACAAGGTTGAAAGAAGTGTCATGGACCGCAGTGAGGCCGTGGATTTTTTCCGTGATATGGGTGAGGAGTACAAGGCCAAAATCATCGAGGACATTCCGAAGGATCAGCAGATTTCACTGTACCGGCAGGGCGATTTTATCGATCTGTGCCGTGGGCCGCACGTACCCAACACTGGCAAGTTAAAAGCCTTCAAACTGATGAAGCTGGCCGGCGCCTACTGGCGCGGTGATTCCAGTAACGAAATGCTGCAACGTATATATGGTACAGCATGGACCAATAAGAAAGATCTGGCGGATTATCTGCACCGGCTTGAAGAAGCTGAAAAACGTGACCATCGTAAGCTGGCAAAACAGCTGAATTTATTTCATCACCAGGAAGAAGCACCGGGCATGATTTTCTGGCATGACAATGGCTGGATATTGTATCAGCAGGTGGAACAATACATTCGCCAGGTATTACGCAAGCATGACTATACGGAAGTGCGTACCCCGATGGTGGTTGACCGTGTCTTGTGGGAGAAGTCAGGACACTGGGAAAAATTTCGTGAAGATATGTTTACCACCAGTTCAGAAAATCGTGAATATGCGATCAAGCCGATGAACTGCCCATGTCATGTGCAAATATTTAATCAGGGGCTCAAAAGCTATCGTGATTTACCTTTGCGTATGGCTGAATTCGGTTCCTGCCATCGAAATGAACCTTCAGGCACATTACATGGCTTGATGCGCTTGCGTAACTTTGTACAGGATGACGCACATATTTTCTGTACTGAAGATCAGGTTCAGTCCGAAGTCTCGGCGTTTATTGATTTGCTCTATGAGGTTTATGCAGATTTCGGTTTTAAAGACATTATAGTGAAACTCTCAACCCGACCGGAAAACCGGGTGGGATCAGATGAAGTCTGGGACAAAGCTGAGCACGCATTGGAACGCGCATTAAACGCAAAAGAAATTGAATGGGATTTACAGACCGGCGAAGGCGCATTTTACGGGCCGAAAATCGAGTTCTCCTTGAAGGACTGTATTGGCCGGGTGTGGCAGTGTGGCACGATCCAGGTGGATTTTTCCATGCCGGGCAGACTCGATGCTCAATATGTAGCCGAGGATGGTAGTCGGCAGGTGCCGGTGATGTTACATCGGGCGATTTTGGGCTCGATGGAGCGATTTATCGGGATTCTGATCGAAGAGCACGCGGGGGCATTTCCACTCTGGTTGGCACCTGTTCAGGTCGTTTTAATGAATATTACGGACAAACAGGCCGATTTTGTTAAAAATATTGAAGAAATCCTGACAAAACAAGGGGTCAGGGCAAAATCGGACTTGAGAAATGAGAAGATCGGCTTTAAAATCCGTGAGCACACTTTACAGAAGGCTCCGTACCTTCTTGTCATCGGGGATCGGGAAGTCGAATCCCAACAGGTTGCGGTAAGAACACGCAGCGGTAAAGATCTGGGTAGTATGCCGATAGAAGACTTTGTTCATCGACTTGTGACTGAAATCGATAGTCACGGGCGTGAAGTCTTGCTGGCATAGTGCCTGTTTTTGTATTTTTTTAGAGAAAACCAGTAACCAGGAGAGAATCGTATCGCCGCTGATAGTAGAAAAGCCAAGACCCGTTTGAATGAAGATATTATAGCGCCCGAAGTACGCTTGATTGGGGCAGACGGAGAAAAAATCGGGGTTGTGACATTAACTGAAGCACAGCAACAAGCACTGGTTGCTGAGCTGGATCTGGTTGAGATCGCACCCAACGGTGAACCGCCGGTTTGTCGCATCATGGACTTCGGTAAGTTTCTGTTTGAGGAAAACAAGAAAAAACATCAGGCGAAGAAGAAACAAAAACATATTCAGGTAAAAGAAATTAAGTTTCGTCCTGGTACAGAAGAAGCGGATTACCAGGTCAAGCTGCGAAATTTAACCCGGTTTCTGGATGATGGCGACAAAGCAAAAGTAACATTGCGTTTTCGTGGTCGGGAAATGGCGCATCAACAGTTAGGTGCGAAGATTTTAAAACGAATTGAAAATGATTTAGCTGATCTGGGTGTTGTCGAACAATTCCCCCGGATTGAAGGCCGGCAAATGGTTATGGTGCTCGCACCAAAGAAGAAAGAGAAGGGTAAGGCCTGATTTTTTGTAGAACTTATTTTGTAGAAACTTTTTTTAAAAACTTTTTGCAAAGAAAATATTCACTATTATATTAAGGATGTTTAAAGAAAATGCCCAAGATGAAAAGCAACAGCGGTGCTGCAAAACGTTTTAAAATTACAGCGTCAGGTAAAATCAAGCGTGGTCAATCTCATCGCAGTCATATCCTGACCAAGAAGAGCACCAAGCGCAAACGTCATTTAAGATCGCCATTAGCGGTCGATGCTGCTGACCAGGCAATGGTCAGACGGATGATCCCTTACGCTTAAGGCCAGTTTGTATCCAGCGGACTACGTTTTATAAAGATACGTTTTATAAAGATACATTTTTTAAAGAATTGTTTTATTGAAATATTTATTAAAGAGAGGTTTTAGAAATGCCAAGAGTTAAACGCGGTGTTACCGCACACGCCAAACACAAAAAGGTGCTTGAAGCAGCCAAGGGTTACCGTGGCCGGCGCAAAAATGTTTTCCGTGTCGCGACACAGGCTGTCACCAAGGCTGGGCAATATGCTTACCGTGATCGCCGTCAAAGAAAACGTCAATTCAGAGCATTGTGGATTGCTCGAATTAATGCAGCTGCCAGAGAGTGTGGCATAAGCTACAGCCTTATGATGAACGGGCTGATGAAAGCGGCAATTGAAATTGACAGAAAAATACTTGCAGATCTGGCTGTATTTGATAAGCCGGCGTTTGCTGCGCTAGCGGATAAAGCCAAGGCCAGCCAGTAAACTAAACGCAGCATAGCATTGAGATAGTTTGCAAAAGGGGAAAGGCCTTAAAACCTTTCCCCTTTTGTGTTTTGAGACAAGTGCTGAGTATTCAGGACTCAAACCTAAGCATTTCCAGGTCCGTCATTCCGGCGCATGCCGGAATCCAGGGATGATGACAGGAGCGAAATAGTATGTCTGTCATGGGGAGTGGGAAGTTAGGTGATTATAAGAGGGTGTAGTGGTGGTCTGGATTCCGGCATGCGCCGGAATGACGGTTATTACTATGCACTCAACACTTTATTTTAAAAACAGGTAACTTAGAGAATAATAATGCAGGATATAGATTCCCTCGTTAAAGAAGCCAAAAGTGCAATTGAAAGTGCAAGTGACCTGAAAGTGCTGGATGACTTGCGAGTGGCCTATCTGGGTAAAAAGGGAAAATTTACTGAATTACTTAAATCGCTGGGTAAATTACCCGCTGATGAACGACCCAAAGCCGGACAGGAAATAAATAAGGCAAAACAGGTTTTACAGCAAGGGATCGAATCAAGACGCTCGCAACTGGACAGTATCGAGCTTGAGAAAAAGCTTTCATCTGAAACCATCGATGTGACCCTGCCTGGCCGTGGTCAGCAACGCGGTGGCTTGCATCCAGTAACGCGCACTATGCAACGTATTCAATCGTTGTTCACCCAGCTGGGATTTGAAATCGCCGAAGGCCCGGAAATCGAGGATGATTACCACAACTTCGAAGCGTTGAATATTCCTGAGACCCATCCGGCGCGTGCCATGCACGACACATTTTATATCAATGATCATATGCTACTGCGCACACATACCTCGCCAGTGCAGATACGCGCTATGGAAAACCGTGAGCCGCCCTTGCGTATTATCGCGCCTGGGCGCGTTTATCGATGTGATTCAGATCTGACGCATACACCGATGTTTCACCAGGTGGAAGGCTTTATGGTTGATGAAAATATTAGCTTTGCAGACTTAAAAGGCATGTTGGATGAGTTTCTGAAATGTTTTTTCGAGCAGGATCTGGCGGTGCGTTTTCGCCCGTCCTATTTCCCGTTTACCGAACCGTCCGCCGAGGCGGATATTCAGTGTGTCATGTGTCAGGGCAAGGGCTGTCGTGTCTGCAGTCATACCGGCTGGCTGGAAATACTGGGTTGCGGCATGATACATCCACATGTATTTGAGCACGTCAAAATCGACAACGAAAAATACACCGGGTTTGCATTTGGACTGGGCGTAGAACGTATGGCGATGCTGCGTTATGGTGTGAATGATCTGCGATTATTTTTCGAAAATGATCTACGCTTTCTACAACAGTTTAATTAATCTTAAATATTAAACCATAAATCATTTCACACGGGGGGCACGGGGAACACGGGGGAAAAACCTAAAAATTATTTATTATTGTTATTTCGAGCTACGCTCGGATTAACAATAATAAATCAATAAAAGTTCTTCCCCGTGTCCCCCGTGTAAAAAAAGGTTTTAAAATGAAATTTAGTGAAAAATGGCTTCGCGAGTGGGTTGATCCACCATTAAGTACCGAGGAGCTGGTGGCGCAATTATCCATGGCAGGACTGGAAGTTGATGCGTGCAAGCCGGTTGCCGAGAAATTTTCCGGTGTTGTGGTGGGTGAGGTGTTGGAAGTTGAACCTCATGGTGATGCGAAGAAACTTAATGTATGTTCAGTCAATGTGGGTGAGGCATCGCCCCTGACTATTGTTTGTGGCGCCTCCAATGTCGTCAAAGGCATGAAGGTACCGGCCGCCAAAATTGGTGCTCAATTACCCGGTGGTTTGAAGATAGAGAAAACAACGCTGCGTGGTGTCTTATCTGAAGGTATGTTGTGTGCCGGTAAGGAACTGGGTTTGACGGACAATGCCGAAGGATTAATGGTGTTGCCAGCAGAAAGCAAACCAGGTGAAGATCTTTGGGACTGGTTTGAACTTGATGATCAGAGTATCGAACTGGATTTGACACCCAACCGGGGTGACTGTCTGGGCATAAAAGGCGTGGCACGCGAAGTGGGTGTGCTGAACAAATGTGCTGTCAGTTATCCTGAAATAAAACAAATATCCGCAACCATCCCGGATACTTTTCCGGTTTCGATCAAGGCGCCGGAAGATTGCCCTCGTTATGTGGGGCGAGTCATCAAAGGGATAAATCCCAATGCGCTGACACCTGTCTGGATGCAGGAAAAATTGCGGCGCAGTGGTCTTCGCAGTGTATCGCCGGTGGTGGACGTGACCAATTACGTGCTACTGGAGCTGGGTCAGCCGATGCATGCCTTTGACCTGGATACGCTCACGGGCGGTATTGAAGTTCGTAAGGCGAATGAAAAAGAAGAATTAACCTTGCTGGATGAGCAACGTCTTGTCCTTAATGAGCAAACGCTGGTGATCGCCGATCAAGCGAATGCGCAGGCCATTGCCGGTATCATGGGTGGTGCTGATAGCGCGGTGGATGATTCCACGACAAACCTGTTTCTGGAAAGTGCCTATTTCAGCCCGCAGTTTATTGCTGGGCGGGCACGCTCGTATGGCCTGCATACCGACTCTTCACATCGTTTTGAACGGGGAGTGGATCCTGAGTTACAGGAAAAGGCGATGGAAAGGGCGACGGCCTTGTTGCTGGATATTGTCGGGGGCGAGGCTGGCCCGGTGATTGATATCAAGTCAGAAAAAGACCTGCCAGCACAACAGGCTATTACTTTAAGACGTGATCGCATCAAACGTATATTGGGTATTGATGTGCCGGATGACAGCGTGACAGAGATGCTAAGTCGGCTGGGGATGATAATCACCAATATTGGTGAGGGCTGGGAAGTATACGCGCCGAGCTTTCGTTCAGACATTACACTGGAAGTGGATCTGATCGAGGAAATTATCCGCATTCATGGTTATAACAAGATACCTGCAACGACCTTACACGCCAGCTTACGCATGATTGCCGCCCCCGAGGGGCAGGTGACCACCACGGATATCAATGAAGCCCTGATCAATCGCGGTTACCAGGAAGCTATCAATTACAGTTTCGTCGACCCGAAAATCCAGCATTTATTTGCTGATGCAGAAAAAGCGGTGCCCCTGGCGAACCCGATTTCATCAGATATGGCGGTGATGCGGACCAGTTTATTACCCGGATTGTTGCTCGCATTGAGGCGAAATCTGAATCGACAGCAAAATAATGTAAAATTATTTGAAAATGGCCTAAAGTTTTCCCTGCAAAGTGCTGATTATACACAGGAAAAGGTGATGGCCGGCGTGGTATGTGGTAATGTTAACCCTGAACAATGGGGAGAACAGAGCCAAGTCATTGATTTTTATGACTGTAAAGCCGATGTTGAAGCCGTATTATCGCTTTGTGATCCACAAGGAAAGTTTGAGTTTATCAAGGATGAAGGAAATCCGGCGTTTCACCCGGGTCAATGTGCACGCATTACGCGTGGCCCCGACACGGACACGATCGGATGGATGGGTGCGATTCACCCTTCTATCGAACAGGCGCTGGAGATAAACGGGAAGGCATGTGCATTTGAGATCAACCTTGCTGCAATTGAGCAGGGAAATGTACCTAACTTCGTTGAACTGTCAAAATATCCATCGGTCAGGCGAGATTTGGCTGTTGTGGTTGATGAAATAGTAAACTTTTCAGAGTTAAAGGCGTGCATTTATAAAACGGCGCCTGAAGCACTAAAAAGTCTGCAGATATTTGACGTCTATCGAGGCAAAGGTATTGATTCAGGGAGAAAAAGTCTGGCTTTAGGCTTGACGTTCCAGGATCTAAAACGCACACTTAATGACTCTGATGTAGACCACATCATGAGTCAGATTATGTCTTCTCTTAATAATAATCTCGGGGCAACACTGAGGAGCTAGATATGGCATTAACCAAGGCCGAATTGGCTGAGAAACTCTATGAAGAACTTGGCCTAAACAAGCGAGAAGCCAAGGAAATTGTAGAAATGTTCTTCGAAGAAATTCGAGGGGCGCTAGAGGGGGGTAGACAAGTCAAATTGTCAGGTTTTGGCAACTTTGATTTGCGTGATAAGCGACAGCGTCCAGGAAGAAATCCGAAAACGGGGGAAGAAATTCCAATCACCGCACGCCGCGTAGTCACTTTTCGCCCAGGGCAAAAATTAAAAGCAAGAGTAGAAGCGTATGCTGGAAGTCGCGAACAACAGTGAATTACCTGTAATACCGGGTAAACGTTATTTCACTATTGGTGAAGTAAGTGATTTATGTGGGGTAAAGCCTCACGTTTTGCGGTATTGGGAACAAGAGTTTCCACAGCTCAAGCCGGTAAAACGTCGAGGTAATCGTCGCTATTACCAGCGCCATGACGTCATCATGATTCGTCAAATCCGCAGTCTGTTATACGAACACGGGTTTACGATAGGTGGCGCGCGTCAAAAGCTGTCAAGTACCGGTGCAAAAGAAGATGTGAACCAGAGCAGCCAGATCGTCAAGCAGATGGTCAGTGAACTGGAAGAAGTGCTTAGCATCTTGAAAAGATAATAAATAGCTTGTCATCTGTTTTATCCTGCTAACTCAGACAAGCTGTCTGTGGAATAGTTAAATAAAATATACCTAAATGCACCTCTCTTCTTTATAATCGCACATCAGCGGGGCGTAGCGCAGCCTGGTAGCGCACCGGCATGGGGTGCCGGTGGTCGGAGGTTCAAATCCTCTCGCCCCGACCAAGATATGTAGGGTGTGCATTGCGCATCCGACAAAACCAATTATTCAATTCAAGGTCTTGTATGACTCATTACGATGTATTTAATGGTGATGCCGATGGCATCTGTGCGCTACAGCAATTACGCCTGGCAGAACCAGTAAAGAGCTATTTGATTACCGGTGTAAAACGCGATATCCAGTTGCTGGAACGCGTGTATGCCCAGCAGGATGATCATGTCACGGTGCTGGATATTTCTCTGGACAAGAATCGTAAAGGTCTGGAGATTTTATTAAATAAAAGCATTAATGTGATGTATTTCGACCACCATTTTGCGGGCGAAATCCCGGAACATCCTCGTTTCAAATCTTACATTGATACCACCGCCGATATTTGTACCAGTCTGCTGGTTGATCAGTATCTTGAGGGAAAACATCGACTGTGGGCAATCGTCGGCGCATTTGGTGATAATTTTGATGACCGTGCCCGTCGTGTTGCAGAATCACTGGCTTTAAATGAAGAGCAGTTACTTTCCTTACGTGAGTTGGGTGTGCTGATTAATTATAATGGTTATGGCATGAGTCTGGATGAATTACATTTCCATCCGGAAAAGTTATATCGTGAACTTCACCCGTTCGAAAGCCCGTTTGATTTTATTGTACAGTCAGAATCGTTTAAAACATTACGTGACGGTTACCAGGATGATATGGCCAGGGCCGATGCGCTGAAACCGGAAATCGAAACAGACAAACAAGCCGTTTATATCCTGCCTGCTGAAAAGTGGGCCAGTCGGGTAAGCGGCGTATTTGGCAATAAACTGGCCTCAGAAACACCTCAGAGAGCCCACGCAATGTTAACAAAACTCGATGATGGCGGTTTTCGAGTCAGTGTGCGCGCCCCGCTCGCAACCCGTGAAGGAGCCGACGAATTATGTCGCCGCTTTAAAACAGGCGGTGGACGAAAAGCAGCAGCCGGCATAAACGCCTTGCCAGAAAAGGAATACACACATTTTGTAGAACAATTTAAAGAAGTGTTTGCCTGATATAACTAGAAATTATTTTCAAATAATTATTAGTAATTTCACATAATGTGGGAGCGTTGTTATATTTACTGCACCCTATGAGGTTATACCTCTACCCTAAACACCCACAAGGGATTCCGGCCGCTACCCCCCAAAAGTAGCGGCTTTTTTTTTTGGCCAGGGACGGCCTTATGTCTCGGGAGCACATGGATGTGCGGAGAGACGGTGACCTC
>JAUWSG010000208.1 GCA_030610155.1 Gammaproteobacteria bacterium | reverse complement strand
CTGGTACAAAACGAACCTTATGGTTCAATACATGTAAAGGCCGTATAAACATGCCATTAGAAACTGAAAAAGTAAAAAATATTATCGAAGCTGCCTTGTTTTCGGCAGATAAACCCTTGAGTCTGGACCAGATATCAGCGCTGTTTCATCTTGACGAGCAGCCTGAACGTGCAGATATAAAAGATATAATAAACGAATTACAGGAAGAGTATTCGGTCCGTGGCATAGAATTAAAACTGGTCAGCAGTGGTTACCGTTTTCAGGCTCAACAACAATATTCTGAATGGATATCTCGGCTCTGGGAAGAAAAAGCGCCGCGTTACACCCGCGCTTTATTGGAAACATTGGCACTTATTGCTTATCGACAACCTATTACTCGTGCTGAAATCGAAGATATAAGAGGGGTAGGGGTGAGTACAAACATTATGAGGACTCTGCAGGAGCGAGATTGGGTGAAAATTGTAGGGCATCGTGATGTGCCTGGTCGGCCAGCTTTGTATGCCACAACGCGTGGGTTTCTCGATTATTTCAATATGAAGTCGATGGATGACTTGCCTACTCTGGCAGAAATCAGAAGCCTGGAGCAGATCAATAGTGAGCTGGATCTTGAAGGGGGCAGTCAGAAGGATACCGATGTAAGTGATACTACGAATGATGATGCTAACGCTGTATCTGAAGCAGCATCAGCAGGCCTGGAACTGGATGAGTCGGACTCAACAATATCAGACTCAACAACATCAGACTCAACAACAGAAGCAACGGATACAGAACACGAAAATATTGATAATGATATTCAGATTAATGTTGACTATGACGCAGGGAATAACACTGGTAATGAGCAATCAGCGGTAAGTGAAGATGCAGATCTCACCGACACTACTTCCAAAAGTGCTGTTGCAGAAGTTGATCAGCCGGACGGGGACAGTGTTGCTGAGGGTAATGTTGTTGAAGAGAATGTCGTTGACATCCTTTCTGAAGCTTCAGATGAAACTGATGATGATCAAATCTCGCAAGAAAAAGATGCATTAGATGCGATTACAAAAAGTGCATCAACGGATTATGCTGCTGCACCAGAAGGCACCTTGTTGAATTAGACCTGGCGCAAACCAAATAATTTGTAACCTCCGGGCAAAATCTAGATACGCCCCCACGCTGCCGTGAGGCACCAAGAGATATGGACGAAAAAATTCAAAAAGTACTGGCCCGCGCGGGCTTCGGGTCACGTCGGGAAATCGAACGCTGGATTGCTGATAATCGAATCAAGGTCAATGGCAAAGTGGCAAAACTGGGCGACCGGATTTCAACATCAGACAAAGTGCTGGTTGATGGCAAACCTTTTTATACTAAAAAGTCGACACCCCGAAACCGTGTTATCGTATATCACAAGCCAGAAGGAGTGATCTGTTCACGTTCCGACCCTGAAGGGCGAAAAACCGTATTTGATACATTGCCTAAACTCCGGCATGGTCGTTGGATTGTCGTCGGTCGTCTGGATATTAATACTTCCGGTTTGTTATTGTTTACGACAGATGGTGATCTGGCGCATCGTCTTATGCATCCGTCTTATGAAATTGAACGTGAATATGCTGTCAGGGTGCTTGGGGAAGTCACCAGTCAAATGTTAAAGAACCTCAAATCAGGTGTCATGATAGAGGGCCAGAAAGCCAGCTTCGATGAGATAGTTGATGCAGGTGGGACAGGCGCTAACCATTGGTATCATGTCATTCTTAAAGAAGGCCGTAATCGGGAAGTGAGGCGATTATGGGAATCACAGGATGTTAAAGTCAGTCGGTTAATGCGTGTCCGTTATGGGTCGGTTAAATTGAAAAAATACTTACGGCCGGGAAAGTGGGAAGAAATGGACGACAGTGCTATTGGTTTACTTGCCAAACTTGTCAAGTTAGAAACCTCTGACTAGGTGGCGGACTTCATCCGAAACCTGGCCAGAGTACTTTAATTGTAAATATTTACTATATTCCTGCCATCTGCTTTTGCGGCATAAAGCGCTGTATCTGCTTTAACGAACAAGTCATGTGCGTTCTCTTTTTCTCCTAGACAGGCAACACCGGCGCTGACTGTTAATTTGATGATACGTCCATCACAATCACAATCTGATTTTTCTATCTTGCGGCGTATACGCTGAGCAAGGCGATAGGCGCCTTTGTCATCTGTGTTCGGTAATAAAACAACAAATTCTTCACCGCCGTATCGAAATAACAAGTCGGTACCACGTATGCTCTGGCTTGTGCAGATGGCCAGTTTTTTGAGTATGCAGTCGCCAACGGAATGCCCAAAAGTATCATTAATTTTCTTGAAGTAGTCTATGTCCAATACAATCATGGATAGTGATGAGCCATGTCGACGGGCAATTTCTATTTCACGCTTAATGGTTTCGTTGAAAGCGCCGCGGTTTTTTACACCTGTTAAAGGGTCTTTATGTACATCATGCAGTGCTTGTTGATACATTAATGCATTGCGTAATGGGTAAACCAGCCCTTTGAGAAGGGATTCAATTTCTTTTGTTTCTCTTTTTTCGAAGTCTATTCTTCGGGAAAAAGTGATATCACCCAATATCTGTTCATCAATATTAAGTTGGTAGCTGCGTTTATATTGGTTATTGCGACCCAATTTCATTTTGATATTTTGTTTATCAAATTCATAACTGATAGAATCGAAACGCACATAGGTTTTAATTTCCTGCGCAAATAATTCGATAATTTGTGTGACATCGAGTGTGGTGTGTAACAGGCTGGAAATTTGAACCAGTCTGTCAGATTCGAATAGCCGTTTATCCAGCTTGTCCTCTGGACTGCTGGAAATATGGTTAAATCGTTCACTACTTTGCTTTAACGATGTCCTTGTGTTTGATGACATTTTTTTCCTTCCCGTTATTCCATTTACTGATACTGTACTTATACCGTGCTTATAATATTATTAAGCGAATTCCGTGCCAATTCTTGTGTGAATTATAAAGTTTTATTAATCATGTAGTTAATAACAATAGTAAAGTAAAGTGATAGGGAATAGTCAATCAGTTGACGAAACAATTGACGCTAGAGACGGAAATAACCTGCCTGTTTAATGACCATGTACTCGGCTGAGGTATATTTACGATTTGGCTGGAACAATAGCCATTCTTGTAGTCTAAACTTATAACAATTTTGATCGCTAAGAAGAGATATCGGGTATGAGGGGTTCATTAGATAAGAGAGTAAAAATAATGCGTGGAATCAGTAAATTTATATTGTTTATGGTTGTCAGCATGACAATTTCATTTGCCGCTGTCGCTGATAGCGCAAAAGAAGTTGAAAGAATGTTGCTGAAAAAGGAAAAAAGCCTGAATCCGGATATGTCCAACCCTGGATCTGAGGAATACCCGGACTGGTTTAAAAATTCTTTTTTAGATTTGCGCGAAGATATCGAAGAAGCCGCTGAAGAAAATAAACGTGTGCTGTTATTCTTTTATCAGGATGGTTGTCCCTATTGTAAGAAAACAATTGAAGTCAACCTGGCGCAAAAGGCAATTGCAGACAAGATGCGCGCAAATATTGATGCCATTACAATCAATATGTGGGGGGACCGGGAAGTCATTGATATGGATGGACAGACGCTGAAGGAAAAGGATTTTGCAGTAAAAATGAAAGTGATGTATACCCCTACGATGCTTTACCTGGATGAAACTGGCAAAGTTATATTACGTGTTAATGGCTATTATAAACCAAATAAATTTATGACAGCACTGAATTATGTTAGTGGGAAACATGAAAAGGCATCAACATTCAGGGCGTATTACAAGAAAATCAAGCCAGCAAAAGCCCACGGTAAGTTACATGAGCAAGCTTTTTTTGCTAAACCGCCACATAATTTGACTCGCGTTAAACAGAAAAATGCTAAACCTCTGCTGGTAGTGTTTGAGCAGAAACAGTGTCCCGCATGCGATGAGCTGCATAATGATGTATTTAATCGTGTTGAAACACTGGGGTTTCTGGAAAAATTTGATGTTGTGCAGTTTGATATGTGGTCGAAAAAAACCAGTCTGACCACGCCCGATGGTAAACAAACGACGGCAAATCAGTGGGCTAATGATCTGGATATCAAGTATGCACCTTCTCTGGTGTTTTTTGATCAAAAAGGCAAGGAGGTATTCCGTGCCGAGGCCTATTTGAAGTCATTCCACTTACAATCTATTCTGGATTATGTTTCTTCTAAAGGTTATAAGGAACAACCGAGTTTTCAACGCTGGATAGAAGTACGTGCTGATCGATTAAGAGAGAAAGGCGTTACAATTGATTTAATGAACTAGGGTGTCTTTGGTTAAAAATATTCAGGATAAAAAATGATAATATTATCGTCTATTAGAAAATATGTTTTTGGTATCGTCATTGGTATGGCTGTTGGCTTGTGGTTTGGTGTTAACATCGGAGAAGGTCGTCCCATATATAGTAATCCCTTTGATACGGCAGCAGTTAAGAAAAAAGTAAAAGAAAGTACCGATGAAGTCGTCAAGGATTCAAAGAAGGTGCTAAGAGAACAGCTGAAGGATTAAAATTTTTTTTTACCACGGAGGTCACGGAGAAAATCTTTTTGGATTACATCTCTCTACCCAGAAAAAATTCGGTTCTTCGTAGGTTGGACTTCGTGCCTCACTCCAACCTACAAATGATTTTATGATGCCCTCTCTTTTTTCT
>JAUWSG010000004.1 GCA_030610155.1 Gammaproteobacteria bacterium | reverse complement strand
TATTTCTGCTGACACACTACCTGGGTAATCAGCTATTTGACGGGGCACCTGTTGCATATCATGCACTGAACCTGGCCCTGCACACACTCAATGCCATTATGGTATTTTTCCTGGTCTTGCGATTGAATAGTTGT
The DNA here is from genome assembly GCA_030610155.1 of Gammaproteobacteria bacterium. Classification (GTDB taxonomy): domain Bacteria; phylum Pseudomonadota; class Gammaproteobacteria; order SG8-11; family SG8-11; genus JAADIM01. Next base: position 49,340 of record JAUWSG010000004.1, on the reverse strand, counting down.
GACAGACGTTGGCCCGCATTGTTTGCAGCACTAGTGTTTGTCCTCCACCCGGTACACGCGGAATCGGTCAGCTGGATCGCCGGCATAACCGATCCGCTTGTCACGCTTTTTTTGTTGGGCTCTTTTCTTGTTTATCTGGGTCATGAGAGTAAACCCCATCCTGCCCGCCTCGCTATTTCATTATTACTGTTTGTACTGGCCTTGCTCTCCAAGGAAACCGCCGTGATGCTGCCGTTTATCCTGATAGCCTATGCACTCGCATATGGAAAAATCCTCAGGGAACCACGCAGATTGAGAAACATCGGCGCCTTTATTGCGGTATTAATCATTTATTTGATTGCAAGAAAACTGGCGCTGGGTACGACAATCGCATTATCTGAATTTTCTCTATCTGGCTTTTTTTATCTATTTGAGTTTACGGCTGAATATTTCAAGCTACTCATCGCTCCCTGGCCGATCAATTATTATTACGCGGTGCCTGCAGACGGTCTACTGCAACTCTGGGGTGGTGTTGTGGTTCTGGGCTTGATCGGCGGCTTGTCTGTTTTACTGCTCAAAGGAAAACTGGACAACAAGGTCATTCTATTTTCAATGGCCTGGATTATTTTGACATTGCTGCCTTCATTATCGCTGGCCTTTCACCAGGAACCCAATTTTTCCATTCGGTTTTTATATTTACCTTCTGTTGGACTGGCCCTGATGCTGCCAACATTAATACAACCGCTATTTACGCGTTATAAACTATTCGCTGTTATTACCGGCGCTGCGCTATTGCTGGTCTTTTCCTCGATTACAATGATGGCAAATCTGAACTGGCAGAATGAAGAAACATTTTACACGCATGCCAATGAGGTCACACCCACACATGCCGGCCCGGTTTCTGGTTTGGCAAAATATTATCAGCGTAACAAGCAGGATCAGAAAGCCATTCAATATTATTTAAGAACCATTGAGCTGGGAGACACCGCAACCAAAGTGGCGGCCTATGAAAATATTGGCCTGATATACGGCATGCAAGGCAACGTCGCTCAAAGTACCGCGTATTATACAAAAGCTTATGAACTGGCACCCGGGCGCTCCACAGTACTGGTTGGACTTGGCAATAACGCCTGGTCACGAAAAGATTTTCAGGCGGCGCGCTCGTATTACGAAAAGGCCTTCAGTGCAGACCGAAACAATTATCAGGCAGCCTATAACCTGTCATTGTTATACAAAATGTTGGGCGATATAAACAAGGCGGCTTATTATCAACAGCGGGCATTGGAAATTAAAAACTGACAAAACCGGGGCCAGAAAAAAGTTCAACCTACAAATTACGTATGAAGAATTTCAGGAAGCTTGGGTCAGAGAGAGTTCTTACGGAACAAATACATGTCTTTATCTTTATAAATGACCTGCCAGTCCTTTCGCGTCAGAAGATAGTTGTTCAGTGTATAAGCCTCACCCGTAAAACGATTTTTCAACGGGATCATGACAAAATCAAATTGCGCCTTATTAAATACCCCCAGCCCTTCAGGCGTTGCCCACAGCATGTTTGTATAGGGCGGGATTTTTGATTCTTCCAGCATTCTGCCGTCGATATATATCTCCAGGTCAGGGTAAAGGTGCCAGATCAGGTAACCTCCCCATTGCATATGATTAAACACTTTTCCATGCAAACCCTGCGCTTTGATAAACTCAGTGGCGCCGACTGGATACATGGACGCCTTGACATCTTTGTGAAATATCCAGTTATTTTTTAAACCAAATCCGAGCATCACCAGGGCCACGATTAGAAACAACAGACCACTGTATTTATTTATCACCTGAAAAAATTGTATTTCCCCAAACCTGTAATCCCGCATCGCCAATGTGACGCCTTGCGCAATATAAGGTCCAGCGATAAAAATAAAAAAAGCGAAATAACGATAAGACCAGGCGCTTATGGCGGCGAGAAGAAACATTATCAGCAATCGATTCGGTGGCGCTCTGAACAAACCAAACAGCGCGACCAGTGACAGCGCATAAATCAAAACCACCCACAATTGTGGCAACATATAACCCAGCTCATACAACTTGAACGAACTCCTGTATTCAGAGGTCATTGATTGTAACTGGCTGCCTTCGAGACTAAAAAGATATTGGTAAGTCGTTATCCCGTTCGGCGTCAATAATGTAGCCAGGACAAATGATATAAAAATACCGATTAACCATATCGCATGGCCATCAATCGATTTGTTTTTTGCCAGGGACTGCAGACTATCAAGCAGGACATAAATAAATAACAACACAACCAGCAGAATAAAACCGCCATGGGTATTAGCCCATATCAGCCCAATAAGCGGCAAGACCAGCAAGTATTTAGCTTTGCGGTATTTCTCGTACCACTCCAGCACAAGGAATATGAGCGCCGCGAACAAATAGGAAAAAAGCTGTGGACGGTCACTGGTGAATCCCAGAGAGATCAGACCGGCCAGACTGACGATAAGCCAGGTTGCAATCAGGGAGGCATTCTGCGCTCTAGCGCGAACAAACAATAAAAATAAACATAGAACCAGTATGCCGGCACGCAGAAACACGATCCCCTGCGCCCCGAACAGGTCATACACCTTATAGAGAGCAACCTGCCCTAACCATTGCCCCTTGAGGACGGTATCATTGCGGATCTTGTTGCTATCAGAAAAAACCTGGAATGGATCGACTGTTGGCAGCGCGTTATTTTCAACAACCCATTTACCCGTCGCGATATGCCACCAGAAATCCGAATCCCAGATATCAGCAGAAAAATATGCAAAAAACGTAATTAAAATGCCAAGCAAACAAAGCAGTTGGCCCAATCTGGTTTTATTGGTCTGAATTACCTGCATAATTATTTAATGTTAGGAACCTCTGATGTGTCTGGGTGAACGGCTATGAATTGATCAGAGGTTCCCTGGATCTTCACTACTTTCACCGACTATATAAAGTGGCCTGCCCTGGACCTGTTTGTATATTTTCCCAATATATTCACCGATGATACCTAAAAACATGAGCTGCACTCCCCCGAGAAAGAACATACCGGCGGTCATCAAAGCATAACCAGGAATATTCAGGTCCCAGACCAGGCGTTGCACAACAATGACCAGGGTAATAAAAAAACTCATGGCAGTAATAATCAGACCAAAGGCAATACAAATGCGTAAAGGTGCAAGACTGAAACTGACCAGGGCATCAATGGACAATAAGCCCAGCTTTATAAACCCGTATTTGGTTTCGCCAAGATGACGCGCTTCGCGCTCGTATTCAACGGCCGTCTGCTTGAACCCGATCCAGGCGAACATGCCACGCACAAAACGATTACGTTCCGGGAGCGCATTAAATAACGTGACCACTTTTCTGTCCACCAGGCGAAAATCACCGACATCCAGCGGAATAGGTACATTAGTAAACAACCGCAGGACCCGGTAAAAAAGATAGGAGGACGCTCTTTTTAACAACGGCTCTTGCTGACGGCGACTACGACGACCGTAAACAACCTCGTAGCCCTCTTTCCATTTTTGATACATCTGAGGAATCACTTCAGGTGGGTCCTGTAAATCTGCGTCGAGCAGCACAGCCGCCTTGCCTTGCACCATCCTGAATCCGCAACTTGAGGCGGCTTCATGACCAAAGTTTCTGCTAAAACTGGTAAACCGGACATTCTTATTGCCTGTCACCAGGTCTTTGATCCGCTCCAGCGTTTTATCTGTTGAGCCATCATCAACAAAAATAACTTCATATGAAATATTGGCCTCTTCCATCACGTTCTTCACACGCATGAAGACCGGATTTATATTATCTTCTTCATTATAGGCCGGAATAATAATTGAGACTTCGTATGTCATATCATTTTATTTTTCTGTTGTCTTTCCGTTTCCATTACCCTTTACTCTAAGAACAGCTGCATAGCTACAGCCCCAGGGCAAGGAAAAAAACTGTAACCACCTGCTTTCCAGATTAAACAATAAAAAGAGTACCGTATTAACCACAACAGAGTGTTCCTTAAGATCGCTCTGCTGCGTATTTCGATGTTTGCTTTGCAATAATCTATTCAAAAATACCAAGGGAGACAAAACAAAATTAAAAGGTGAAAAAAACAATTGTTCCACTGGTTGACTCCCCCACAACCGCTGAAGCATTGCTCTCTGATAACGGCGTTTATGCCCCAGGGCAACATCATGATTACTCCAGAGCATTTTGTGTGCCGGCACGGTGATAATAATTAACGCGCCCGGTTTTAACGATTGAATTATGTCCCCGAGAAAATTCACATCATCGTCCACATGCTCCAGCACATCTGCCAGCAAGACAACATCAATGTCCTGCCATTTATCTTTTAATTCCAGACGAAAGTCGCCTTGTAAAATATCACCCTCTACCCGCTCTCTGGCATATTCGACCGCGTCTTGCGACACATCAACACCCGTTATTTTTTCAGCATATTGACTTAACAATCTGAGATTGCCACCCGTACCACAACCAATCTCGACCAGATGTTTTATTTCACCGCGCATGAATCGCAAAAGCAAGTTCAGGATAATATTGCGCCTGGCTTTAAACCACCAGTGCTTGTCCTCAACTCCGGCATGTAAATTGAATTCGTGCGCGTGCATCTGGTTTATTATATTTTATATACGAATTGTTTTAATTATAAATTAGCATGCCGCCTTCAGGGTGTCGCCGTTTCAGTTTGCACACTCTCTTCCTGAACAGGCTTTATCTCTGATGACTGCGTATTTTCTGCCGTACTGGATGCCGTGTTCTGCTCTTCAACAGGGTCTGGCAGTGATGCTTGTTCTTTTGCCTCAACCTGCTCTTTTGCTTCAGCCTGCTCTTTTGCCTCAGCCTGTTTTTTTGCCTCAGCCAGCGCTTTTTCTTCAGCAGCTTTGCGTTTGAATTCCTCTATTTCAGCTTCAGTTGGAATAATCACGTCCGGGTCCATACCATCAAGTGATGTTTCCAGACTGGTACTGGAAAATGATACCGGTCGCTCTGCGGGCTTGCTTGAGCTGGCGACTGCACCGTGTGTTTGCCTGTATTTTTTTACCAGCCGTTTACCTTCATCTTCAGACAGACGGCGAATCACTTCAACTTTTCGATGCAATTGATCAACAATATAAACACGGTTGGTTTCATCAACCGCAATACCGGCCGGCATGGCATACTGCCCCGGCCTGTTATCCAGACCTTGATTACCCACCCACATCAACAACTGACCTTTAGAATTAAATATCTGGAAATTACGGTATGCCGCATCACTGACATAAACATTACCCTCGTCATCCACTGCAATACCACGGGGCCGGGCAAAATCACCAATGTTCCGACCAACTTTACCCCAGGTACGCAAGAAATTCCCGTTCCGGTCGAAAGCCTGGACCCTGAAATTACCTGCATCCAGCACATACAATGTACCATCAGGGGCTACCGCCGCCTGAATAGGTAAATTGAAATGGCCTTCCTTGCTACCCCTGGCACCGATATTCATAAGGTGCTTACCGTCTCGATCAAACACCACGACCCGGTGTTCCAGGCTGCTGATGCCGCCATTATCAACCACATAAATTCGATCACCGGTCGGGTTAACTGCCACATCAACTGGCCTTACCAGTGTTTCAGAACTGCCTACGTGTCTGAGGAAAAAACCCACATCATCATAAATATTGACTGTTTTAGCCGCCTCATCGGCAACATAAATATTCAGCAAATGATCAATTGCAACACCAAAAGGATTTAATAGCCGACCCTCTGTCAAGTGTCCGATGCGGAACAGACGATTTCTGGTTAAATCAAACAATACCAGCGAATTAACCATGGTATCCGACACCACAATACGACCATTGCGTGCGGCAACATCATAAGGCTTTTCATAAGCGATAAGTTCCATCTCATTGCTACCGAGCACAATCTGACGTAATTCCTGTTCACGTGTCAACCGAACCACACTGGTTTCAGAACGCAACGTGGATTCGTATTTAAAACGTGGTTGATCAGGTGGATTTGGCCAGACAGGAAGCGGGCCTTTTTTGACTGAACTTTTCGCGCAAGCAGCCAAAAAGACAATCAGCAACATGACTGTTGCGAATTTTAACCATTGCACTACTCTGGAAAACTGACAAGGAAGGACATATGACGTCACACTGTTATCCATAAGACACTTCACACTGCAACTTTATTTACATATGACGGTTTAGCCAATGCCGGCAAATCACCGCTCAAACCCATGGTATGCCGCATAATAATATTTTTTATCGGTTCCGCTTGATGCGTTAATGTCAGCCCGGTATTCCTGGCCCAGCACACAGCAGGAGATCTGTGACCAAACAAACGTTTAAACAAATCCATCGCTGCGAGCGTTGCCAGGGTGTCAGTTTTACGCCAGCGCTCATAACGTCGCAACACACGATGGGCCGCAAAATCAACATGAGATGTTTTATATTTTTCTGTCGCGTCAATCAATACTTCAGCCAGAGCAGCGGCATCCATAAAGCCCAAATTAACGCCCTGACCGGCAAGTGGATGAACCGTATGGGCTGCGTCACCGATTAACACCGTGCGCTCACCCACATAACGTGTTGCATGCTGCAACTTGAGAGGGAAAGCCCCGCGTGCACTAACCGACTCGATATCACCCAGTTTGCCATCAAAAGCTGACTTGAGTTCAGCCATGAAATCAACGTCATTCAAGGCCAGTAATGCATCAGCCCGTTGCGTCGTTGCACTCCAGACGATTGAACTATAACCATCAGTTAATGGTAAAAAAGCCAGTGGACCATCGGGTAGAAAGCGCTGCCAGGCTGTTTCATTATGATAAATAGCTGTTTTGACGGTTGTTACCACGGCCTTCTGATGATAACTCCAGCCCTTTACATCAATATTGGCCTGTTGCCTGACCCAGGAACGACTACCATCAGCACCCACTATTAATTTTGCTTCCAATATCCTGCCATCACTTAAACTCAATACAACCCGGTCATCCTCGACATTCATCGCAGCGGCTTCAACAGGCGCAATGTAGTGAACATTCTTCATCTCTGCAAGGCGCTCCAGCGCAGCCAGTTGTATCACGCTGTTTTCGATGATGTGACCCAATGTGGCTTCGCCGATATGCGCACTATCAAAATGAATTACACCGCTACCACTACCATCCCAGACATGCATTTCTCGAAAAGGACTGATGCGACGCGCCACAATACCTTCCCAGACACCAATGTTTCGCAGAAAACATTCTGACGCCTGTGTTATGGCACTCACACGCAGATCGTGGTCTGCCTGCGTCCATGTCGGTGCCTGAACATTTTCCACCAGCGCAATCTTTAACTGACTATCCGCTAATGCGCAGGCAAATGAAGCACCTACCATGCCACCACCAACAATAATCACATCGTATTGTTCTGTTTGATTACTCATAATCCCAGCCCTCTTGCCAGACGTGGCAACTTGCCGGTCAGCCCCATAGCCTGACGTGATAATAAACGTTTTACCGGTGGTATCAGGTCCGATGCTATCAAGCCTGCATTGCGTGCAATGGCAAGCGGCAGAAAATTATTTGAAAAAGTCCGCACCAGGCCATCAGTAAAGGCGACGACCCGTAAATGGTCTCGCTTACGCCATTTCGCATAGTCGTTTAACACCGCAAGGTCTCCGATATCCCGTTTCTGTGCCTGGGCGGTGCTGATGATTTCTGCCAATGTCGCGACATCACGCAAGCCCAGATTAAATCCCTGGCCCGCAATCGGATGTAATGAATGTGCCGCATTGCCAATGAGCGCCAGACGCGGCCGAACCTGTTCACGCGCATGCACCAACCGCAAAGGATAAGCCTGCCGAACACCGACTTTTAAAAATCTGCCAAGACGTTGACCAAATTTTTGCTGGAAGGCAGATATAAATGCGTCATCATCCAGCGCCATTATTGCCTCGACTTCATTATTGGCGCAGGTCCAGACAATGGCACAGCGCCCCGCCGAGATAGGCAGCACTGCAATAGGACCACTATCGGTGAAACGTTCATAGGCAACATGATGATGCGGGTATTGCGATGTTATATTCGCAATCACAGCCGTTTGTTGATAATCCCAGTCTGTTGTTTTAATACCCAGTGATTGCCGTACAAAGGAGTCCCGGCCATCTGCCGCAATCAGCAAACGTGCGGAGAGTTTTTGTTTAATGCCCTGGTGGTTAATCGTGATGCCCACCCTGTCACCCGCCGTTTTTTCAGGCATATCGACACCGATGACGCTTGAGGGTGAAATCAAATCGACATTATCCAGGGTCGACATGCGCTCACCCAGCGCCCGCCCCATGTCCCTGCTCATCACCACATAACCCAATGCCTCGACACCTTGCTCCAGGCTATCGAGCCGGGTCACCCCAAATCGTCCGCGGTCCGATACATGAATTTTGTTTATCGAGGTCGCATAGTCCTCGAGGGATGGCCAGATATTAATTGCCTCAAAAATACGTTTTGAACCCAGGGAAAGTGCAATAGACCGGTCATCAAAACTGGGCTGAGAGGCACTACCTGGCGATACGGCTTCCAGCACACCAATACGCAAGCCCTGCGTCGACATTGCACAGGCAAAACTGGCGCCGATCAATCCACCGCCTATGACCAGCACATCATAATCGGTTTCACTGAGTTGCTGTCGAGTGTGTGACATTAATCAATCGCCTTCCATCAGCGCTTCAATTTCTTCAACCGTTCTTGGCAGATGTTTACTTAAAAGGTCATGCCCATCACGCGTCACCAGAACATCATCTTCAATACGAATACCAATGTTCCACCATTTTTTAGCCACGCCTTTACTACCTGCAGGGATATAAATACCAGGTTCAACCGTCAACACCATGCCAGGCTCCAGGACTCGCCATTGCTCCCCGACCTTATAGTCGCCAACATCATGCACGTCCATTCCCAGCCAATGACCGGTGCGATGCATATAAAAACGTCGATAGGCTTCTTCCTTGATTAATTTGGCAGGTTGCCCCTTAAGCAGGCCCAGCTTCACCAGTCCCCGGGTCAACACCCTGATAGCCGCTATATGCGGGTCGTTCCAGTGGTTACCCGGTGCCACTTTTGCTATCGCAGCATTCTGTGCAGCCAATACCAGTTCATACAATGCTTTTTGTGCTGCAGTAAACCGGCCGTTTACAGGAAATGTGCGGGTAATGTCCGAGGCATAACAATCCAGCTCGGCACCTGCATCGATCAAAACCAGCTCTTTATTATTCAGCTCTTCGTTGTTTTCGACATAATGCAAAATGCACCCATTCGCCCCTCCGCCCACAATGGAGTTATAGGCAGGATGACAACCATGCTTCTTAAAACCATGCACTAATTCCGCCTCGAGCTCATATTCCATCATCCCGGGCTTGCAAATCTTCATGGCCCGTTTATGCGCTTCAACAGAAATTTTGGCTGCCCGGCGCATGGTCTTTATTTCACTTCTGCTTTTATACAGACGCATATCATGAAGTAGGTGGTCCAGCGTCACAAACTCGCCCGGAGCATGAATTCCCGCGCGTACCTTCTCCCGCAGTTGATTTACCCAGCCAATGACACTCTGATCAAAGTGTGCGTCACAACCCATGGTGTAAAACACCCGTTCGCGATTTTCCAGTAAGCCAGGCAATATTTCGTCGATATCACTAAAGGGAAATGCATCGTCAGCGCCATAAATTTCACAAGCGTCTTCCAGTCCCGCCCGGCGACCATGCCAGGTTTCCATTTCCTGATCTTTTTCACGGCAAAACAGAATAAATTCGCCGTGTTTGCGTCCCGGTATAATAACGGCAACCGCTTCAGGCTCAGGAAACCCGGTGAGATAATAGAAGTCACTATCCGCACGATAGGGATACTCTGCATCACGGTTACGTATTTTAACCGGCGCAGTTGGCAGGATGGCGATATCGCCATGACCCATCATTTGCATCAGGCGTTTGCGTCGACGGGTAAATTCTTTTTCTTCCATGTTCCGATTATGCCAGAAAAACAACAAAGGACGCTGCTATAAAATTGTCCTTATTTGTTGCCCAGCCTGGTCTGATTCGACCCAGGCAAGTCAACAACTAATGCAAATGGGTTTTATCTGCTGGATGTGTGGATTCCGCGGGGTTAAGCTCCTGAAAAACAAGTAACACTGCTGCCCGCAAGTATTCCGCGATTTCAGTGAAAGCGTTTTCATCTTCTTCCGTGCCTTCCACAGCATACCCGCCTGCCTTGGCAATTTTGGTCATATCCATCAGAATTTCCTTCGAATCAGTCGGTAAATCCTTCAAATCCTGCAAACCGCCATAACTCATACCCACCAGTAAGCCCTGAGCCCACTGCGCCAGAGCCTGGGTTCTTTCTGCAATACTTGCTGAATCATCAGGCAACACCGGTTGAAAATCACAATCCGGACTGGATAATTGCCGCAAGGTTTCCTGGTAAACCGGGAGTAACAAGCGGTTGATTTGCTCTTCAGGGGCCAGATCCTTGTGTTCACCCAATTCAGCAATAATATGATCACGCCATAAAACCTGGGCGCCACTGGCATTTATACAAAGCAGACCAACTAAAATGCTATGCCACTCAGAAGCATTAAAACCGGGTCCAATTTGGGAAAGTGTCTCCCCCAGACTGTTATAATCAAGTTGCATCAATTATTACCTCTGCTTAGTCAGCCCCATAATTTGATCACAGATAGCATCCGTAAAATCAAGCAGGCAGCTTGTTAAATTAGAAAATCCCAGTATTGTACAGTAAATATTCATAAAAACTTAACCACAAAAGCGCTTTTTGTAGCAGATAAGGCCATCTACCCGTTGACCCTGCCTGCTGTCCGCTCTATATTTGCATTCATGAATAATGAAAACAATCCTGCTAAAGCAGAATCGGATCTTAATAATCTCGAGAAACAAGTTGACCAGCTCATCAAGATTTGTAGTGAACTCAAAGGCGAGAATCACCTGTTACGTGAACGCCAAACATCACTGGTCGAAGAACGCGCAAGCCTGATTGAAAAAACAGAACTTGCACGTGTCAGAGTAGAGGCAATGATCGACCGTTTGAAATCTCTGGAGAGTGACTAATGAACAACGAGTCCGTTCCCGTTACGGTGCGCATAATGGACAAGGAATTTTGTGTCTCCTGCCCAAATGATCAACGCGACAGCCTGATTGAATCAGCACGTATGCTGGATAAAAAAATGCGGGAAATTCGCGACAGCCGTAAAGTCATCGGCACAGACCGCATTGCCGTCATGGCCGCCTTGAATATTGCGCACGAATTACTGGAAACATCCACACAAAAAGATTTTTATGACGATGGATTTAATTCACGCATTAAAAACATACAGAACAAAGTTGAGAATGCGCTTTTTAAAAGCAAACAACTGGAATTCTAACATCACCACAAGCTCATAATTAAAACGCGTATTTTTACATTTCCCGCTTTACCTTTACCCCGCGTCATCTACACCCTGCCCGCTTCTGTCGCAAACTTCTGTCACGAAGAAATTGTCACCCGGGAACTGACTATTTCTTACAGGAAAATTACTTTAATTACTCATTAAAATGACCAAAAGCTTCACACATATCTGTTATTAATAGAAAAATTTAATATCAAATAATCACTTGTAGACATCTCAATTTTGAGTATCATGTAATATAAGTCGTTAAGTTATTATTTGTTACAAATTGTAATAAAATAATGCATTTAAAAGATAAAGCAACGAGAAATGCAGCCGATACTTTTATCTGACTGACGACCTGGACATACAAGTTTTAAGCTATGCGTCACCTGCGGTGTTTGTGAGTGTGCTGATATATTCTTGAGCCGATAATTTGCGACCCCGGGACCATTAAGATAGTGCCGTGCGCATGTCTGCTAACGCGGAAAGCCTAACGCATTAACATTTGCTCCCACCTGAGCCTATAGGGTTCAAGGGTTAACGCCACCACGGCACTTGCGGGGACGCTTCTTATTTTACCAGGAAGCAAAAGTCCAATAATCCCAGACCAGGGCATACCCGCCCGTGAAACCAATACTTCACTCGTTCCCGCCACTCAACAGTGATATTCTGGACGAACAGAATTTTCGAAACATAATAAATGACTTCAAAAAATCAAATTCGAAAAAAAATGCGGCATAGACGATGCTATCTGAACGACTATATGCGCAACCATCTTGCGATGCAGTTCACCCAACATTTTCTGCATACCCCCCTGTTCAAAACCAGCAAGAGAATAGCCTGTTACTTACCTAACGACGGTGAAATGAATTTGCAACTGGTCATTGAGCAAATCTGGAAAATGAATAAGACCTGTTACCTGCCCGTCCTGAATCAATTAAATCACCGCCAGCTATTATTTGCTCAATACAATACCAATTCACGACTTAGAAAAAATAAATTCGGAATACCTGAACCCATAGTCCCTACCCGGGATACTTTTCACGCACTTAATCTGGATCTTGTCCTGGTACCGCTCGTGGCATTTGATGGTCAGGGAAACCGCCTGGGTATGGGAGGCGGATTTTACGATCGAACACTGGCGTTTATGAGCCAGCGAGAAGTTTGGTTAAAACCTAAAATCTATGGCGTCGCCTATGAATTCCAGCAAGTTAGCGCCATCAGAAAAAAAGCCTGGGATATCCCTATGCATGGCGTGCTGACAGAAATTAAACAATATGACATTGCCTGACCGATCCTCAGACTAATGTGACAAATGATATTTTAAAAAATATTCTGTGATACCTGCGTCAATAAAAACCCAACCACAACGAAAATGGCTAATAACAAAAAATAATCAACTTTTTTGCGTGAATGTTTAAATCTTGATCTATTCATTGAAAACTACCTGACTCTGATTGCATCACAACGTATGATGGGCCATCTTAAGACGAGGCAATTAAACACGGCTTAATATGGCTGCGAAAATAACAAAGGAACAAAATCTTGTGAGGATATTATGAATTACTGGCTATTTAAGTCTGAACCATCCACATTCAGCATTACCGATTTAAGTAATATGCCTAACAAAACAGATCACTGGGATGGTGTGCGTAACTATCAAGCCCGAAACTTTATGATGAAGGACATGAGAAAAGGCGACCTGGCTTTTTTCTATCATTCGAATTGCAAAGAACCCGGCATTGTTGGCATTGCAACAATCGTCAAAGAGGCCTACCCGGACTTTACGGCACAGGATGCCAAAAGCCCGTATTACGATCCGAAAAGCACAGCGGAAAACCCACGCTGGTTCATGGTTGATGTAAAATACATACGCGAATTGAAGCGCAACATTACCCTGGCAGAACTAAAGGAACTTAAAGAACTCAAAGACTTTCCCCTGGTCCGAAAAGGCAACCGCTTATCAATCATGCCCGTCACAAAAGAAGATTGGAATTTTATCCTCGGGCAGGAAAAGAAAACTTAATGTCTCACCGCAAAGGCGCAAAGGACGCAAAGTTTTTTTGTGTAAAAAAGTATTCTTTGCGTCCTTTGCGCCTTTGCGGTAAATATTTCAGAGTTAATACCCGCCACCGAAATTACGTCACACCAAGAAACAACTGGTACGCTGGATTTTCGGATTCATCCCAATAGGCATAACCCAGTTCACGCAGGAATGTTTCAAAATCTTCTTTCTCGCCTTCAGGCACTTGCACGCCTGTGAGGATACGACCATACGCCGCGCCCTGATTACGATAGTGAAACATACTGATATTCCAGGTCTGCCCCATCCTGTTCAAAAACCGTAACAAAGCACCGGGGCGTTCAGGAAATTCAAAACGGTACAAACATTCATTCTGAAGATTTTTAGCACGACCGCCCACCATGTAACGCACATGAATTTTCGCCATTTCATTGTCAGTCATATCGACAGCAGAATAATTTTTTGCTTTTAATTCTTCAACAAGTTCATTTTTTTCCTGAATACCATTTTCAAGCTGCACACCCACAAACACATGCGCATCCTCTGGCCCGGAATAACGATAATTAAATTCAGTGATGCCACGTTGCCCGACTATCTCGCAGAATTTTCGAAAGCTGCCTGGACATTCAGGAATCGTGACAGCAATAAGCGCTTCGCGCTGCTCACCTAACTCGGCTCGTTCTGCTACATGACGCAGACGATCAAAATTCATGTTTGCGCCACTGTCTATTGCAATCAGGTTTTTGTTACTGATTCCTTCTCGCTCAACATATTTTTTTAATCCGGCGATCGCAAGCGCACCGGCCGGCTCAGTAATTGAGCGTGTATCATCAAATATGTCCTTGATGGCGGCACATATTTCGTCTGTGCTGACCAAAATAACTTCATCCACAAGGTCCCTGGCGATCCGGAAAGGTTCCTCACCCACCTGTTGAACCGCCACGCCATCAGCAAATATTCCCACCTGCTCCAGAATCACACGTTCCCCGGCCTTCAGGGCATCATGCATACAGGCTGCATCATCCGGCTCCACGCCAATGATCTTGATCTGAGGGTGCAACTGCTTGATATAAACCGCAATGCCCGCAATCAATCCGCCACCACCAACAGGCACAAAAATCGCGTAAATTTCCTCTGGATGCTGCTTGAGTATCTCCACCGCAATCGTCCCCTGTCCGGCTATAACATCCACATCATCATAGGGATGTACAAATGTCATACCATTGGATTGCGCCAATTTACAGGCATGTTTATAAGCCGCATCATAGGTATTGCCGTGTAAGGTGACCTGGGCACCATAACTTCTTACCGACGCTACCTTTATGCCAGGCGTTGTCTTCGGCATGACAATCAGGGAATTAATTCCCAATTTTTCAGCCGCCAGGGCCACGCCCTGGGCATGATTGCCTGCAGAGGCGGTGATAACGCCCTTTTGTTGCGCCTCCGGGGAAAGCCGGGAAACTTTGTTATACGCACCCCGCAACTTGAAGGAAAATACCGGTTGGGTATCCTCACGCTTGAGGTATATACGGTTATTAAAGCGCCGGGATAATCTCGTCGCCTGGTCCAGAGGGGTTTCCCTGGCAACCTCATATACACGCGTATTGCGTATTTTTGTCAAATAATCATCATTCATCGTGGTAAATTAACAGCTTAAAGCCGATGTTGCATTATATGCCAGTAAACCTCTGATTGAGTACGGTAACTGAATTGATATTTATTGCAACATCCAGGGGACCGCTGATGTGTCAGCACTGGATACAATCCGGTATACTATTTTCTGAAGCGGGTAACACCCGGATATACTAACGATTTATGCCCTATATATAGTGGCCGGATATATCAGACCACACAAAAATGAAACAGGGATGGATCCAGGGAGACAAAGGCTAAAAAATGAACCAGGACGAATTGAAAAAAAATGTCGCCATAGCGGCAATAGACTATGTAGAAACAGGCACTATTATCGGCGTCGGCACAGGCAGTACAGCAAATTATTTTATCGATGAACTCGCCAAAATCAAATCAAAAATAGATGGCACCGTAGCCAGTTCTGTTGCAACAGCAGAACGGCTGAAAGGTCATGGTATACGCGTATTGGAACTGAATGTGGTTGACGACATATCAGTCTACGTGGATGGCGCTGATGAGAGCAATAAATATCTGCATTTAATAAAAGGTGGTGGTGGCGCACTGACCCGTGAAAAAATTATTGCCGCTGCATCCGACAAGTTTGTTTGCATCGCGGACGAATCAAAACTGGTCGATATTCTGGGCGAATTTCCACTCCCGGTTGAAGTCATACCAATGGCTCGAAGTTATGTCGCCCGCGAATTGGTCAAACTGGGCGGGCAACCGGTTTACCGGGAAGGATTTACAACAGACAACGGAAACATCATTCTTGACGTGAAAAATATGCAAATCATGGACCCCGTAGAAGTTGAGCAAAAAATCAATAACATTGTTGGTGTCGTCACGAACGGTTTGTTTGCTGCACGCCCTGCAGATGTATTATTACTTGGCACAAAGGAAGGGATAAAAACTTTGACCTGATAAAAACAAATGATTCGCATTCTCGTACAGACTAAGTGCTTAATAAATTATGCCTCTTAAAAAATTACATAAATATTTAATTTTAATTGTCAGCGCTACATTTCTGGCTTCCTGTGTTTTACAACTTCAACCAGAAGAAAATGAAAACATAGACCAGCAAGCGGCAAGGGAAACATTTTCAGCATATAAATATGCCTTATTGAACAATCTCGGCAAAGATGCTGCGGACCTGATAAGTGAAAAAACAATTCAACATTATGCTCACCTGAGGTCACTGGCATTAGCGGCCAGCATTGATGAACTGAATCAATTATCCGCCTACAACAAGTTTGTTGTTCTTAACATGCGTCACTCAATCTCCGGTAGTTTATTACAGCAAATGTCAGCAAAAGACATTTTCGCTTTTGGCGTTAATCAGGAATGGATATCCAAGGAAGATGTAGCACCATATAATATTGGAATAATTAGCGTCTATGGCGCATATGCCAGCGCCGAACTACTTAGAGGTACACGCAACACAGACACTTTCCTGGAGTTTCTTAATGAAGATGGTGTATGGAGAATAAACCTGCAACCTATTCTTAAAAAAGCCAGCCAGGACTTTACTGCGCAAGTTGCAGGACAAAACATAAAAAATGAAAATGCCATGATACTGACAATAATTGAATCTATATCCGGAAAAAAACCTGCAGAAAGTATCTGGATACCCGTGATAGATACACGCTCTATCGTATCAGATCAAGCAACCGGAGGAACAACCGAAAATAACGAAAAGGAAATGACGCAATAAACTGGCAATACTCAACAATACTTATTCATCTCAACTTACTTCATCTCAAGAGCCAGGCTTATGAAGTTCAATTTCCTTTTTTAACTCCTCAAGACCAGCCTCAATTGACTGCACATCAAACAAGGGCTTATTGATTTCATTTCCTGCCTTGAACAACGGCATTGTCTTTAGAATTAACGCATATAGATATTTATACAACTCTTCCTCGTTACCATGCGAGATCATTGTCAAAGCATCATCCACTTTAGGACAAGAATTGTCTTCGTCAACAATTTCCTCCAGTTCCTTGCCATCATCAGAAGCACATAAGCGGTTCCGGCCTTTACGTTTAGCCGTGTAAAGCCGTCTGTCCGCTATTGCCAACAATTCATCAACACTCTTGAATTCCTCATCATCCTTATCTAGCGAGGCCACCCCTAAACTGATCGTGACATTTATTTGCTTGTCAGCATAAATGAATTTTGCGGAAGATATGGCGCTGCGTAATCTTTCAGCCATTACAATTGAGGCGAGACGATTGGAATAAGGCAATGCAATAGTAAATTCTTCACCCCCTATTCTTGCCAGTACATCGTTTGTTCGTACATTGCTTGACAGTATCTTTGCAACCTCAACCAGAATATAGTCACCCGCCTGATGGCCATAAGCATCGTTAATTGTTTTAAAATGGTCGATATCAACCATTAAAACACTAAAGTGCTCTTTATGACGGCGCAATAATTCCAGACATTCTTCAGCTTTGACAAAGAATGAACGTCGATTGGTTAACTTCGTGAGTGAATCTGTGTCCGCCTGACTTTTTAAAATGAGTCGGCTGGCTTCCAGATCCCGTATTGTTTGCGCCAGCTTCTGATGGGCCCGAACGCGTGCCATTAACTCCACACGATCAGAATTTTTAGATATAAAATCATTCGCACCTTCTACGAATGCGCGATATTTGGCTTTTAGATCTTCTGCACCCGTTACAACGATGACGGGAATATTGGCAATACGGGAAATTTCCGAATTCCGGATTCGTTTGATCAGGTCATAACCGTTTAATACCGGCATATCGAGGTCAGTGATCACCAACTCGATGTCCTCACTTTCCAGTAGCACAGTCCAGCCATCTTCCCCATTGACGGCCTCGACAATGGTTAACTCATCAACTAAAGCGCGTGTCAGCCCGGCCCGAATCGTCACCGAATCATCCACCACCAGAATCTTAGCCGCCCGCTTATCCTCTGACGCCGTTAAAACAGAAAGATCCGGCAAGTGCTCTTCAGTATTTTCTGTATTATTATCAGACACTTAAATCCCCAGGTCACAACAGATATGTCAATAGTTCTAGTAGATATATATCGAGCCCTCAGGGGATTAGTTTAGCTTATTGACCAGAGAGGGTCCGATGTGAGCGCTGGCAGTATAAATAGAGCTGTTTTGCTTTTTCGAAGACCTTAAGACCGATTCTACACGGGGAGCACGGGGATAAAAATGGAAAGAAAACCAGAATTAGCCACTGAGGCCACAGAGAAAAATAAAGGGTTGTTTCCCTCTCCCTCTGGGAGAGGGCCAGGGTGAGGGAGAGAGTTAGAGTAAGGGAAATAATTAAAATATAGGAACTAATTTCAATACCGCCCCTCATCCTAACCTTCTCCCAAAGGGAGAAGGGACTAAAACCTAAAAAGATTTTCTCCGTGACCTCCGTGGCAAAAGTCGCTTTAAACAATCTTCCCCCCGTGTTCCCCGTGTAAAACCTGGTTTTGATCTACTTACTCACACCTTCCGCAATACCCGCAGCTTCGCTACCCTTCACAAGACCACCATTCATCAGATAATAAATAACGGGCACAAGCACCAGGCTAACGAGCATAGAAAAACTGAGTCCTGAAACAATAGTCACCGCCAAAGGCTGTAGCATTTCTGCACCATCACCCAATCCTATTGCCAGTGGCAGCATCCCGACAACCGTGGTAAATGTCGTCATCAATATCGGTCTTAATCTTAATCGAGCAGCATTCACAATTGCATCCCGCACCTGTGCGCCGCGATCACGCTCAATCTCAATGTACTCAACCAGCACGATAGCATTATTAACGACAATACCCGCCAGCATGATCATACCAAGCCAGACCGGCATAGACAGTGAAAGCTCTACGACATTCAGACCAATCGCCACACCAATTGCAGCAAAAGGAACACTGAGAAGGATCACTACAGGATTACGTATGGACTCATACTGAACCGCCATGACAACAAAAACCAGAAACAAAGCCAACGCAAGCAACATATAACTCAAGTCTCGCCCTTCTTGTAACACTTCTCCAGCACCGCCATCATATAATGAGTAACCTTTTGGCATTGAAAAATCAGATGTGATTTTTTCAATTTGTTTTGACACATCGCCAAGGGTAAAACCCTCCTTCAATGTGGCGCTAACCTCAACAATACGTTTCTGCTGATCACGTAATATCTTGGCCGGCGAAAGATTCAGTTCAACATTAGCGACATCACTTAGATAAACTGCCGGCTTATCTTCACCAGATCCAAATAAAACAATCGACTCAATATCCTGCGGGTTAGACATGTCCGCCTGCGACAGCCGGACACGAATATCATAACTGCGATCGCCTTCAATATATTGCGAAATCACTTCGCCCTGCAAGGCAAAACGCAACGCATCACCTACATCCTTAACTGATAAACCCAATGTCGCGGCACGTTCGCGATCGACAATAATTGCCAGCTCCTGATTTATTTCTTCTGCCGAATGGGTTGACCATCTAATGCCATCCGTTGCTCTTAATTGCCGGGCCAATTTATCGCCAAGGGACGCAAGCACATCCAGGTCAGGCCCCTGCAGTCGCAAACTGATCTTATTATCACCCCGACCCAGTCGTACACCCCGTATACCCCTGGTCCACATTCGCACACGCACACCAGCAGGCTTTACCTGCTCTATCAGTTCTGTGACACGCTCAATCCATTCATCACTTGACAGGTTCCGCCCGGATCTTGATTGTAACTGCACGCGTATAGAACTCTTGTTACTCGATTCATACTGGGAACGACCATATACCCAGCCGCCTATTGTAGAAAACATGGAGACTACTTCCGGTTGCTTGCCAATCACCTGTTCAACAATACCAACCGCACGATCCATCTCATCTATACTGACACCTGGATCTGCTGTGAGCCGGACATGTACCTGACCTTCATCAACTTTAGGTAAAAATTCCTCTTTATCGGATTGAAAAGTCGGAAAAATAAAAAATATTGCACTAACAAATAAAACCACAGGTATCAGCGGAACATTTAATATCCAGGAAATAAACCGACTATAGGCTTCTTGCATATTTCTCATCGCCGCATCAACTAACAACCTGAGAAAACCCGGTTCATTCGTGCCTACCCTGGCAGACAAGGCCGGCACCAGGGTCAGCGCAATAACCAGAGATGCGACGATGGCAGCTGAAATCGTCACAATAAGCTCTCTGAACAACAAACCAACCAGGCCACTGATAAACAAAAAAGGTAAAACTGCCGCCAGATTTGTTGATGTCGAGGCAACAATCGCGCTGGTCACCTCTTTGGCCGCATTAACAGACGCAACAGAAGAAGACTCCCCCTCGCGCTGATGCCGATAAATATTTTCCAGCATCACGATCGTATTATCCACCAGCATACCCACGCCCAATGCCAGGCCGCCCAGGGTCATTATATTCAGGCTTAAACCACTTAGTTCCATTAATACAAACGTCACCATAATAGCAATAGGTATCGCACTGCCAATGATTAACGTGCGCCTGATATCACCCAGGAACACATACACCACAATCATCGCCAGCAATGCCCCGGTCAACGCTGCCGACATGGCGTTTTGCAATGCATGACGTATAAATACCGCCTGGTCACCCACTGATTGCACCTCAATATCAGCTGGTAAAAGATCCTGCTCCTTTAACCAACGCAATCTTTCATTTACATTATCAACAACCGCAACCGTATTGGCCTTCGGTTGCTTCTGAATTGATAACTTGATACCGGGAACACCATCCAACCGAATACGTAACCTCTCATCCTGGTTCGTGTCGATAATTTCGGCCACTTCGTCAAGCCGTATAAACTCCGGGTTAGCATTATTTACACCGGGAACAATGATAGGCAGGCTTGCGATTTCTTCCACACTGGCGAATCGACCCATTGTTCGACTGCCAATCTCCCGGTCAGCCATATTCAGGCGCCCTCCCGGCGTATCAACATTCCCCTGTTCCAGTGCCTCAACAATATCAGTCAACTCCAATCCAAAGCCTGTCAGGCGCTGCTGGTCAGGCAATACCTGAACTTCACGCACCAGGCCGCCACCAACTTCGGCTGCCGCAACACCCGGCAGATTGAGGAACCACTTGGCAAATATGTAATCAACCCAACTGCGTAATTCGGCAGGGTCTTTTAATGTCGAGCTGACGACAAATTCCAGCACAGGAATTTGCGAAGGATCACGCTTATAAATTACTGGCGCGCTAACGGTATCAGGCAAAAAACGCTTGGCCCGGTCAAGACGGATACTGGCATCCCTGAATGCAATATCAATGTCCTTGCCATACTGAAAAGACAAATCAATATTACTCTTACCTTCCGATGTGCGCGATTGCACATCGATTGCATCTTCTGTAATGGCCAACTGCTCTTCCAGTTGGCGAGTTACACGGTCCTCCATAATGCGAGCTGGCACACCTGGATCAGAGATACGCACCCGTATCTCCGGATAGATAAGATCAGGCAACAAGTTAATACTTAATAAGTTGAGCGAAAACGTGCCCAGCACAATGACCGCCAATGCAATCATCAGCACACCAACCGGATGCCGCATAGACCAAACGGCCAGGCCACCTGTTTTTAATCGATTATCGATACTCACTTAATCAGAGCTTCCCTGATCTTGTATAGTACGCGAGGCAATAACTTTGACTTTCTTTCCATGACGCAGACCAAGAAACCCTCTTACCACCACGTTACTTCCCTCGGCCAGACCTTCGAGTATTTCAACTTTATCCGCCAAACGAAGTCCGCTGCGAACAGCCGCCCTTTTGACCTGCTGATCTTCACCCACAAGGTAAACAAACTCACCCTTGCGATCCCGCTGCAGTGATCTGAATGGTACAACCAGACGTGCCTTTGCCTGTGTATTCAAATACACCCGGCAAAACTGACCTATCATTGCACCACTGGGCACGGGGTCGATAACAAGCTCGATCTTGCTGCGCCTTGTTCTCTCGTCCAGGGCCGGGTGAATACGCTGTATCTTGCCGCTAAAAACACGGTCGCCAAGCGCATCAATCCTGACCTCAACCTTGTCGCCACGATGCACATAAGGTAATAAAAGCTCGGACACTGATATCTCGGTTATCAGTGAATCAGGATCATACAAGGTAAGCAGATGAGTATAACGCGGTGCGATATCGCCCGACTCAACCAGGCGTTCACTTATAATACCGCCAAAAGGCGCCTTGATCCGCGTATAACCCAGCCGGGTTTTCAAGACTTGCTCCTCCGATAACGCAACTTCCAATGCGGTCTCTGCGCGCACCCTTTCATCTCTGGATACAAGTTGCTTTTTCTCCAGCCCGACCAGCCTTTGCAAATCCCCTTTTGCCTGCCGCCGGGTCGCAACTGCCTTACTCAGTTGCGCACCAAGCAATTGGTCATCCAGCTCAACAAGAAGATCACCTTTTGCAACACGGTCTCCTTCATAAAAGGGTAGTTGCTTGATACGGCCTTCTTCCTGATTAAAAATTCGTGTTGTTCGATTTGCCCTTAATGTGCCGGTGTGAGCACTGACATGACTGAGCGTATCTTTTTTAATAAGGATTGTTTCAACCAGGTGGTCACCCCGGGGTTTTTTAGCGGGAGCACTGTCCTGCTCTTGAGTGCACGCACTCAAGAAAAGGATTAGCACCAGAAAAACCCCTGATGTTTTACTGATATGCATTTAATAATAAAACCTGTAATTTAGAAAACACAAACCACCAATGTTAGAGTACAGTATCATCATACACAGAGACCTTTTTACAAGCCTGTTTATTTACACCAAAAAAAGTATCCCAAATGTCGCCACATACACCATTCACAGAAGCGCCGCACGGTAACCGTAATGACTTTAGAAACCTGCGCGCTGTCACGCCATTTCTGACAGATTATATCGGCAGAGTCATTATTGCGCTGAGCTGCCTGTTACTCGCCAAAATGGCAAATGTTGGTATACCACTGGTCTTAAAAGAAATTGTAGACGCATTAGACAGCAGTAAACATAGCATAATTGCCTTGCCAATTGTGCTTTTATTAGCCTATGGTGTTCTGCGCCTGGCAAGCTCCTTATTTAATGAATTACGTGATTCTATTTTTGCCCGCGTGCGTTATCGCGCCATGCGGCGACTTTCGACGCGATTACTGGACCACCTGTACACACTGGCACTGCGGTTTCATCTCGAGAGAAAAACAGGCGCCATCTCCCGCGATCTTGACCGGGGCACACGAAGTGTCAGCACTCTGCTAAATTACATGACATTCAGCATTCTGCCCATCATTGTGGAATTTGCGCTGATTGCCGCCATCCTGATCAGCAATTATGATATCAAATTTACGATTATCATATTTGTAACTGCCTTTATATATATCGGTTTTACACTTGCCATGTCCCAATGGCGCATGCACTTCCGGCACTCGATGAATAAACTCGACTCGCAGGCAAACACACAGGCGATTGACGGGCTGATAAACTATGAAACTGTAAAATACTTTGGCAATGAATCCTATGAAGTTGATCGATACGACAACACCCTGACCGACTGGGAAAATGACGCAGTAAAAAGTCAGACTTCCATGTCCGCCCTGAATTTTGGCCAGGGCACGATCATTGCGGTCGGTGTAACACTCATTATGATTTACGCCGGCCAGGGCGTCGTTGATGGTGTATTAACCCTGGGTGACCTGGTATTGATCAACGCCTTCCTGCTGCAGCTTTTTATCCCGCTCGGCTTCCTCGGCATCATATACAGACAAACAATCCATTCTCTTGCCGACATGGATTTAATGTTAAAACTTCTCAATCAAATACCCGAAATCAGGGATGCCGACAATGCCAGGCCTGCAAACATTACCCGGGGGAAAGTGCAATTTGATAATGTCGGTTTTAATTACAACGCTGACCGCGAAATACTCAATGACGTCAATTTTACAATCGCCCCCGGCAACAAGGTCGCCGTCGTCGGCCCATCGGGCGCAGGAAAATCGACACTGGTCAGATTATTGTTTCGTTTTTATGACGTCAGCCAGGGACAAATCCTGATTGACGATCAAAATATCAGTGATGTTACCCAGGCCAGTCTGCGCGAACAAATCGGTATCGTCCCGCAAGATACCGTGCTGTTCAATAACAGCATTTATTTTAATATCTCGTATGCACGACCCTCGGCCAGCCGTGAAGAAATATTTGCAGCCGCCCGCACGGCCCATATACATGACTTTATCGAGTCTCTCCCGGATGCTTATGACACATTGGTAGGTGAACGTGGTTTAAAACTGTCTGGAGGGGAAAAACAACGCATCGCGATTGCAAGAGTGGTACTGAAAAACCCGAAAATACTGATATTCGATGAAGCCACCTCAGCATTGGACAGCAAATCAGAAAAGGCCATTCTGACAGCACTTAAAAATGTTGCCATGCACCATACAACACTGGTGATTGCACACCGTCTCTCGACCATCATTGACGCCGACCAGATCCTGGTAATGGAGAACGGGCGCATCATTGAACAAGGCGCACACCAGGCACTGCTGGACAAAAAAGGAAGTTATTTTAATATGTGGACACTACAGCAGGAAGAACAAAAACAGGAAACACAATAAAATTGGAAAAATTATTTCACCGCAAAGGCGCAAAGGACGCAAAGTTTTTAATATAAAAAAATTCTTTGCACCTTTGCGTCTTTGCGCCTTTGCGGTAAATCTAACGGCTAAAATCAGGGTGATCGCCCCACTGGAAATTGATTTTGGTTAATGCCTGGCCTTCCCGGTCAAACTCATCCCACAACTGACTATAGGTAGACCCTGTCACCGGATGCTGTTCTGCTGGCGCTATTTCTGCTAATGGTTTCAGTACAAATGCATACTCTGTGATTTCGGCACGTGGTATTTCGAGCCCCTGTTGTTTTATTATTTCATTTCCGAACAATAACAAATCCAGATCAATGGTCCGCGGCGTAAAACGCGCCTGCGTTCGAAGTCGTCCTTGCTGTTCTTCAATTTTCTGCAACCAACCTCTGACTGTTTTAAGTTCCTGATCAGTATCTGCGGCAACCACCAGGTTAAAAAAATCATCACCCTCGAACCCGACAGCTTCCGTTTCATACACAGAAGACAATAAAAGATTCGAAAAATATTTCCCAAGAAAATATACACTCTGGCGTACATTTTCATCCCGGGAAATATTACTTCCTATTGATATATAAATGCGGGTCATGACAGAGGCACCTTATCGCTCACCTCTTTCTATTATGACGCCGACATCACCCGCATAACTCACCGCACCTGTTTTGTTTACTCGCAACCTGACCCACCTCACACCAAATTCAGTCAACACTATTTCCGCAACACGCTCAGACAAGGTTTCAACCAGCTGAAAATGGTTCTCCTCAACGTAATCGATTAATCTTTTTGCAACGGACTTATAATTTATCGCATCGTC
Organism: Gammaproteobacteria bacterium; assembly: GCA_030610155.1. GTDB lineage: Bacteria > Pseudomonadota > Gammaproteobacteria > SG8-11 > SG8-11 > JAADIM01. Next base: position 23,856 of record JAUWSG010000004.1, on the reverse strand, counting down.
AATATGATCACTGGCTGCTGCCTTGCTCACATCTGCTGCCATATCAAGATCAAGGATCACAGTCTGTTTGATTTTACGCTCCCAGTCATATATCCCTATTACGGTCTCAATCTTCAAATCATGCAAAAAAACGATATCTGTATTCAATTCCTCACCTCGAATGTCTTTTTTCCTTTATAATCCGCTAATATACTCAACACAGATTTGTGATTACAACTACGATTACAACTACGATTACAACTACTATTACAACTACGATAGAAAACGTATTGTATTATAACCTGAAAATTTATAAATACCGTTCGCATGATTACTGATACCTTACTTGTATTGTTCGCCTATTTGTTAGGCTCTTTATCCACCGCAATCATTGCTTGCAAGATTATGGGGCTTCCCGACCCCCGGGCTAATGGATCGGGAAACCCGGGTGCAACCAATGTACTGCGATTAGGCGGAAAAAAAGCCGCTATCATCACTCTGATTGGCGACCTGTTAAAAGGGCTCATTCCTGTGCTCATCGCGTTGAACTATACTTCAAATCACACCACGCTGGCCCTGGTTGCCTTTTTTGCATTTCTGGGACATTTGTATCCTGTGTTCTATCAATTCAAGGGCGGCAAAGGCGTTGCCACCTCGCTGGGTGTTTTATTAGGCCTGTCATGGCCTGTCGCGCTTGCGGTACCAGGCACGTGGCTAATCATGGCATATATATTCAAAATCTCTTCCTTGTCCGCCCTGACCGCCGCCCTCCTCGCACCGCTTTATATGTGGTTACTTGAACCTTCACCTCCCTATCTCATATTCACGATAGTTTTATCGATTCTTCTAATCTGGCGCCATCGCAGCAATATTCAGAAACTGCTTGAAGGCACGGAAGACTAGCTTAACTGCGGGCGACATCAAGACCGGAAAACCAGGATCAAGACCAAAATTTACCACGGGGAACACGGGGCGCAAATTTTTGGTTTTAAGTTCCTTCTCCCCTTTGGGGAGAAGGTTTTGCACAGGGATGTGCTTATGTCGCGTGAGGCATGGATGCCGTAAGCGACTAGGATGAGGGGGCTTTTGAATTTTGTGCCCCACGCTTACACATTCCCCTCACCCTCTCCCCAAAGGGGAGAGGGAACTTAAGCCAAAAAGATTTTCTCCGTGACCTCCGTGGCAAAACAATCGTTTTTATTATTTTTCCTCCCCGTGCGCCCCGTGTTCCCCGTGTTCCCCGTGGTAAATTTTGGTCTTGATCTTCGGTCTTATATATCATCCTCCCCCCGTGGTAAAAGGCCTCCCCACCGTTGCCTACAGGGATGCAGGTAAGGGGCGATAGCAGGACACGGTCGCTTTGCCGCTAAAGAAATCAATGGCTTGGCCGATAGTAGTACTTAAGAGGAGGACGCCTCATGAGTATACTTGAGTTACAACCTACACCGACTGCACTATGGCATAAGCTGGTTTGTGATGCTGAAGAAGCGATGGACATCAAGCTTGACCATGACCTCGAGAGTTATCTTGTTTTTTTGCTTATGCGTTTTACAGACAAACCTTCTGCGCTATCTAAAATACTCGCCCTTGATTATCTTAACTGCCAAAATTCAAGCGGCACAATACGACAGGAACTGTTACGTGACGTAGGCGATCAATGCCTGCTGTTTTCCGGCCTGTTTCCCAAACTTGCCGAACGCAGACAGCTTAAAAATAGCTATTATGTCAATCTTGGAAGAGGTGCGTATTCAGACCTGTCCGGATCATTACGTCATAGTCTCGCCAATATGTATGCGCAATTGTCTGAATCATTTGTTTCATTGATGGATGTATTGCGGACTATACGTACTTTAGGCAGTGACCATGAGTTGACTGACCCGCTGCATGCGTTTGAACTCTGGGATGAAACAAAGAGCCAACACGCATACAAAACCCTGCTGGAAACAAGCAGCGCCTTGCCTGCAAGCATTATCAGCCACAAGAAACATTAAAAAACCCATCCTAGTATCTACTATTTATATAGGGATATTTTGCCCTGTATAGCCCCTGCACCCTGTAGCGGCTCCTGACATCGCTGTGCAAATAACTCCAGGATAGGATAAAATGGGCGTTTTTTCGCAGTTGAAAATATCGGAACAATTCAGAACAAGATGTCTCAAAACAATATATCTCAAAACAATATGTCTCAAAACAAGCAAACAAAACAGCGAAAAGCCGTTGCGCTTATATCAGGCGGCCTGGATTCACTCCTGGCCGCCCGCGTCATGATAGAACAAGGTATCCATGTTGAAGGTATCAATTTCTTCACCGGTTTTTGTGTCGAAGGTCATACACACGCAATACGCAAAAAGGACAAGGCCAAACCAAAGCGCAACAATGCATTATGGTCAGCTGAACAGCTTGGCATAAAATTACATATCATCGATGTGATCGAAGATTACAAAGACGTCGTGATCAACCCGAAACATGGTTATGGTGCAAACCTCAATCCCTGCCTGGATTGCAAATGCTTTATGGTCAGCAAAGCCATGGAATGGTTAAAAGAAAACGATTTCGATTTCATTATCACCGGCGAAGTCGTTGGACAACGCCCGATGTCTCAACGCAAAGACACTATGCCTGTTGTTGCCCGCGAGTCAGGCGCCAATGATTTACTGGTACGGCCACTGTGCGCAAAAAACCTTCCCGCAACCTACCCTGAAAAACAGGGTTGGATCGACCGTGAAAAAATGCATGGCTTCAACGGACGCTCCCGCAAACCGCAATTCAAACTTGCCAGCGAGTTTGGATTTTCTGATTACGCACAACCTGCAGGCGGATGCTGCTTCCTGACAGACAAATCCTATTCCGTCAAACTGGCTGACCTGTGGCAAGCCCAGGGCGAGAGGAAATATGAATTTGACGACATCATGTTACTGAAAATGGGGCGTCATCTGCGGCCGCGCCCGCATTTTAAAATCATTGTCGGTCGCGAAGAAGGCGAAAACAATTTCATGGAAGGTTATAAAAATCAATTTACCTCCATGTATACACTCAGCCATACCGGCCCATTCGTCCTGATTGACGGTAAAACCAACGAGGATGATATCAAACTTGCCGCTCAGCTGACTGCGCGATTCAGTCATGGTCGCGATGCATCCTCTGTTAAAGTCATGGTGAGACAAGCGGATAAAAAAGAATTTACCCTGGATGTCACCCCCATACCGAGTGATGATATTCCTAAAGAGTGGTACATATGAGCCATCATACTCTGGATGCCAGGCGTTTACTCTGCCCCATGCCCGTCATAAAAACACAGAACTTTGTTGCCACACTGGCACAAGGCGATACAGTCGATGTTATTTGTACCGATCCTGGCGCAAAAAATGATATTCCCGCATGGTGTAGAATCAATGGCCATGAAATCATTGGCATGGCAGACAAGGACAACGACATTGTGATTACGGTCAGAGTAGACAACCAGAACAACTGATATGACAGGCACCCCCGCAAATATTGCACGTTACCAGGAAGCGCGAAAAGTAACGCTCATCGGCTCTATCGTCGACTTACTGCTGGGCGTCGGCAAAATTACAATCGGGCTACTCGACAACTCACAGGCATTACTCGCCGACGGCATACATTCATTATCAGATCTGGCGACGGACCTGATGGTGCTGGTGGCCTTTAAACATGGCAGTCGCGCAGCCGATGATGAGCACCCTTACGGACATGGTCGCATTGAAACACTGATGACCGTTGCACTGGGGCTGATACTGATCGCCGTCTCAGGCGGTATCGCGCAGGACGCCATACTACGTTTATTTCAACCGGAGCGCTTGATGCATCCCGGTTTCTACGCATTAGGCATTGCCGCAATATCCGTAATATCCAAAGAAGCGATATACCAGTACACCATGCGGGCTGCGCGCAAATTAAATTCAGAATTATTGAGGGCCAATGCCTGGCACAGCCGTACCGATGCTATTTCTTCCGTTATTGTCATCATAGGTATCATCGGTTCCATGGCCGGTCTGGAATATCTGGATGCAGTGGCCGCAGTGGGTGTTGCCTTTATGGTCGCCATTATTGGCTGGAATTTAAGCTGGAAAAGTGTTCGCGAATTAATTGATACCGGACTTGATGCTGAATATGTCGAAAAAATCAAACAGGCCATCAAGGAAACACAAGGGGTACGCGCCCTGCATATGTTGCGAACCCGACGTATGGGCAGTGATGCGCTGGTCGATGTTCATGTGATTGTCGATCCTGAAATCAGCGTATCGGAAGGGCATCAAATTGGTGAAAAAGTCCGCGCGATGTTAACTGAACAGTTTAGTGACATCAATGATGTTACTGTGCATATCGACCCTGAAGATGACGAAACATCACGTCCATCAAACCATTTACCTGCGCGCAGTGAGCTCCTGGACATGCTGGCAAAACGCTGGTCTGCGTTTGAAGAATCAAAAGACATTGAAAATGTCACATTGCATTATCTGGGAGGACACATCCACATCAGCATCCAGCTACCCTTACACCTGGCGGAATCATCAAAAAAAGCGCATGAAATCTCGCAAAAATTTGCCCGGCTCGCTGAATCCGATAAAAATATCGAAAAAATTAAAGTTTACTTCTGCGAATAAAGCACCATATCAGTGCGCCAGGAGTGCAGCATAATCCAGCACTGTTTATTTTGGTGCATGATTTTACTCATTTTACCTGAAACCAAAATAAAAAAACCTGCCCACTACCGCTAAAAAACCGGCCACAGGCAACGACTCCCACAAAAATATCAATGAATACAAACACCTGAAAAACCGCCCGAATGCCTGCCTGTTATTTTTTAAACAATCCCAGACTGCTAGAAATACATTCTGGTCTGTGGCATGCTTCCTGCTCTTTGCTACCACTCTATAGTAATAAAATATTTTCAATATCCCGTAAATATACTGCACATGCAGTCTGAAAAAAGTTTTGGAGGACCCGATGTCGGCCAGCAATATTTTAAAATTAATTAAAGACAAAAATGTTAAATTTGTGGATTTTCGATTCACAGATACCAAAGGTAAAGAACAGCACGTGTCTGTTCCTGCAAGTATCGTCGATGAAGACACCTTTAAAGACGGCAAAATGTTTGACGGATCATCTATCGCTGGCTGGAAAGGCATTAACGAATCTGACATGGTACTCATGCCTGACGTCGAGACCGCCGTCCTGGATCCATTCTCAGATGAACTTTCTATTAACATCACCTGCGATATCCTGGAGCCCTCCACGATGCAAGGTTATGGCCGTGACCCACGGTCTGTCGCTAAACGCGCTGAAGCCTATCTGAAATCAACCGGCATCGGTGATGAATCTTTTTTCGGCCCGGAACCTGAATTTTTTGTTCTGGATGATGTTCGCTGGGGTGCGGATATGTCGGGTGCATTTTATAAAGTAGATTCAGAAGAAGCGGAATGGAACACTGAACGTGTCTACTCTGATGGCAACATGGGCCATCGTCCAGGCGCAAAAGGCGGTTATTTCCCTGTTCCACCTGTTGACTCATTGCATAACATTCGAGCTGCAATGTGCCTGGCAATGGAAGAAATGGGTCTGTCCGTTGAAGTACACCACCATGAAGTCGCAACCGCAGGACAATGTGAAATCGGAACACGATTTAGCAGCCTGGTTCGTAAAGCAGACGAAACTCAAATCCTGAAATATGTTGTCCATAATGTTGCACATTCTTATGGTAGAACAGCCACATTTATGCCTAAACCTCTGGTCGGTGACAACGGTAACGGCATGCATGTTCATCAATCCATTTTCAAAGATGGGCAAAATGTTTTTACCGGCAATGAGTCTGCAGGCCTGTCCGAAACCGCACTTTTTTATATCGGCGGCATCATCAAACATGCCCGCTCATTAAACGCGCTAACCAATGCGAGCACAAACAGCTACAAACGTTTGGTCCCGGGTTTTGAAGCGCCTGTTATGCTGGCATACTCCGCTCGAAACCGTTCAGCGTCTATTCGTATTCCGTTTGATGCTAATCCTAAAGCAACGCGTATCGAAGTGCGCTTCCCGGATCCGACTGCCAATCCATACCTTGCCTTCTCGGCTCTGTTAATGGCTGGCCTGGATGGAATACAAAACAAGATCCACCCTGGCGAACCTATGGACAAGGATCTTTATGACCTTCCACCAGAAGAAGCCCAGGATATTCCAACAGTCTGCTCTTCCTTTGAACAGGCGCTGGAAGCACTGGATAACGATCGTGCGTACCTGACGGCTGGCGGTGTATTTACTGACGATATGATCGACGCTTATATCGCGCTGAAAATGGATGATGTGACAAGAATACGTATGAGCACACATCCGGTCGAGTTTGATATGTATTACAGCACATAAGTCACTTATTACGTTGTCATTACTATGTTATAACTAAAAAAGCCCCCATCAGGGGGCTTTTTTTTTGTCTCTAATAATGCTTCAATTTAACTTCTGGAAGTGGCACCCTGTCATAAATGGAGATTATCATGCGAATATTTGTACTCTTGGCTATCTTTTGTATCAGCACAGCCGCCGTTGCAGAAATGTATAAATGGACTGACCAGGATGGCAAAATAATTTATTCCGATAAACCCAACCCTAATGGCAGCTCAGAAAAAGTAAAAGGCCCGCCTCTAACGACCTATAAACCCACTACACCACAAAAAAAAATCACATTTACACCGGATACGGCAGGTAAAAACAGCACTCAGAACAGAGTTAGCTACAGCACATTTTCTATTGACCAACCCGCCAATGACCAGGCGGTCAGGGAAAATACCGGTAATGTCAGCATCATTATGAGTATTTCTCCTGGATTAAACAGCAGCAGAAACCACAAGATCGAGATTTATCTCGATGGCAGTAAAAAAGCGGAAACATCCGGCCTGTCTTATCAATTTACCAACATGGATCGTGGAACACGCACCGTAACGGCAAAAATTGTTGATGGCGCAGGAAAAGTACTAAAAACAGCCTCCGTGACTTTCCACCTGCAGAGACATTCCTCGCGTTAACACCCATCATCTGCCCGCCCGGGAGGCATTAATCTGTATACAAACTCTTCTGTCGCACTATATTAGTGCGCCCAAACAGGGTTTCAGGTATAATCAGCCATCTGAAGTGACCTTTAGTATTCATCACAGAACAAATTTACTGAATTTAAACCCTTTAATTTCATAGCATTACATCATTTCACGCTACTTTCACTGATATACGAAACATCCCGGGCAACAAATGGAGTGGTTTTTGCTAATCAATACAAAGACATCAATATATAACAAGCATGCAAACTGACATTCACAAACAAATCGCTGAAAACCTGACGACAACAGTACTGATGTTCAACAAGGATTTCAGGCTGGAATACATTAATCCAGCAGGTGAGATGTTATTTGAAATCAGCGCAAGGCGGCTCAAGGGTTTATCGATAGATGAACTTTTTTTAGATGTGGAAAAAATGATCGAGCGTGTCAAAAAAGTAGTACAAAATGCGCAAGGCTTCACCGAACGCGAGCTTCAAATCACACTACCAGATGCCAGAACAATTGACGTCGATTGTGTCGTCACGCCAATTAATGACCCCAATATTGCTAACGCACTGTTGATTGAACTGATCCAGATGGAACGTCACTTACGCATCTCACGTGAAGGTAATCAACTAACACAACATGAACTGGCACGCACAGTGATTCGAGGGCTGGCCCATGAAATTAAAAACCCACTGGGTGGGCTGCGTGGAGCCGCACAATTATTGGAAAAAGAACTGCCAAATAAGGCGCTGAAAGAATACACCGGCATTATTATCGGGGAAGCTGACAGATTACAGAATCTTGTTGACCGCATGCAGGGGCCGACGTCCCTGCCGCAAATGGAAACCATAAATATCCACCAGGTACTGGAACATGTCCGAACACTGGTCACGGCTGAAGTATCCAACAACATTACACTGGTCAGGGACTACGATCCCAGTATTCCCGATATCTTTGCTGACCAGGACCAGTTGATACAGGCATTCCTGAACATTGTGCGTAATGCCACACAGGCAATTAACGAGACAGGTGAAATTATTTTACGCACTCGTACTGCAAGGCAATTTACTATAGGGCAAACGCGACACAAACTGGTTTTGCAAGTTGATATTATTGACAACGGTTCAGGTATTGCACCTGAATTGATTAAAAGTATTTTTTACCCAATGGTGACAGGGAGACCTGAAGGAACAGGACTTGGTCTGTCTATCGCCCAATCTTTAATAAATCAGCACGGTGGACTGATTGAATGTACAAGTGAGCCGGGACAAACCCGGTTCACTATATTACTCCCACTGTAGGATGTAAGAGGCATAAACATGAGTAAAGAAAAAATCTGGGTTATCGATGATGATCGTGCGATTCGCTGGGTCCTGGAAAAAGCACTAAGCCAGGCAAACATGGATGTCACCTGCTTTGAAGATGGCAGCAACATTATGAATGCCATACAAGATAATCAGCCCGACGCCATTTTGACTGACCTTCGTATGCCCGGCATTAATGGATTTGAACTACTCAAACAAATCAACACAAGCTACCCTGACTTGCCCGTCATCATCATGACAGCACATTCAGACCTGGACAATGCTGTCGCAGCTTACAAGGAAGGCGCTTTCGAATATCTACCGAAACCGTTTGATGTCGATGATGCTGTTGAACTGGTCAAACGGGCAGTTCAGTTCAGCCAGAACAAGCCAGCAAATATCTCTGCTGGTGCACAGCCAGTCATGCCGGAAATAATCGGTGAAGCACCCTCAATGCAAGAAGTGTTTCGAGCTATTGGTCGTCTGTCCCGGTCCAAAATTACTGTTTTGATTAATGGTGAGTCGGGCACTGGTAAAGAGTTAATTGCCCAGGCCCTGCATCGGCATAGCCCACGTACAGACAAGCCTTTCATCGCGCTCAATACCGCCGCTATCCCCAAAGACCTGCTTGAATCAGAATTGTTCGGACATGAACGCGGCGCCTTTACTGGCGCGCAAAATATGCGCCGCGGCCGCTTTGAACAGGCGGATACCGGCACACTTTTCCTTGATGAAATCGGTGACATGCCCGCCGAATTACAAACCCGCCTGCTGCGTGTATTATCTGACGGTGAGTTTTATCGTGTTGGTGGCCATACGCCTATCAAAGTTGATGTACGTATTATCGCAGCAACACACCAGAATCTGGAACAACATGTAAAAGAAGGCAAGTTCCGTGAAGATCTGTTTCATCGACTGAATGTGATACGAATACACACGCCTGCTCTACGTGAACGTCAGGAAGATATACCCTTACTCATAAAACATTTTCTTATCGCCGCCGCAAAAGAACTTGAAGTTGAAACAAAAACGCTGGACACCGACAGCGAAGCCTATCTTACCCGCCTTGACTGGCCCGGCAATGTCAGACAATTGCAGAACACCTGTCGCTGGCTTACCGTCATGTCTCCAGGCAATACCATACACCTGGAAGATTTGCCTCCCGAATTACGGGAAGAGAATGCCACTATAGCAACCGGTGATGACTGGGGTGACGCATTACGCCGCTGGGCTGACCATCGTTTTGCCGCAGGTGAAGCAACATTACTGAACACAGCAATGCCCCGTTTCGAACGCATCATGATTGAAACCGCACTTAAACATACCGGCGGACGACGCCAGGATGCAGCCAAGCTACTTGGCTGGGGAAGAAACACGCTGACACGCAAAATAAAAGAGCTCAACATGGACCAGGATGTGGCTTAAGGCCTTTCACAAAAGGGAGATCAATACCAAATTTTACACGGGGAACACGGGGCGCACGGGGAAAGGCCTAAGAACGTTTTTTTACCACGGAGGTCACGGAGAAAATCTTTTTGGTTTAGTCCCTTCTCCCTTTGGGAGAGGGAAACAATCCTCTCATTTCTTTCTCCGTGACCTCCGTGGTAAAACTATCTTTTTATTATTCCCCCTCCCCGTGCGCCCCGTGTTCCCCGTGGTAAAAGGTCTTAAGGTTCAATCCTCGATGCAGTTAAGGTAGGCCTGCTCGAGGTTGTCGGTGCCGAATTTTTCGCAACATTGTGCTGGTGAACCAAGGAATCGTATTCGTCCATGATGCAATATGGCAATGCGGTCACACAGGGTTTCCACATCAGCCAGCATATGTGTACTGAAAAACAGGGTACGGCCTTGAGACTTCATTCGCAGAAAGTATTTTTTTAATTGCGCTCGTGCTTTTGGGTCAAGACCACTCATCGGCTCATCAAGAACATATAAATCTTTGCCGCTTAAAAAACATGCCGCCAGCCCCAATTTTTGCGCCATACCTTTGGAAAATTCACTGACTGACTTCACCATTACTTCCATATCCAGATCAAGCATATTGAACATGGCACTGATTTGCTCGTCATCGAGATCAACACCATGTAAACGGGACATATAATTGATAAAATCCCGCCCGGTTAAATAATAAGGAGGAAGAAATCGCTCGGGCAGAAAGGACAGTCTTGAACGCGCAGAAGGATCGTGATGATCAACCCCGAATATTTTGATTGTACCTGAATCGAATTCACAAAAATCCAGCAGACTTTTTATCAGTGTCGTCTTACCAGCGCCATTCACACCGACCAGGCCAACGAATTCGCCTTTATTGACCGTGAGCTCAATACCATCAAGCACAATATCTTTTTTATAAGACTTGATGACCTTATCAAATGAAAGTGCTATATCAGACATAATGCTACGTCATTTATCCTCGAGAAACTGACATTGTTATATACACACCAGAAATATAGCACTACTGTAAAAACAGGATCAAGTTTTCTACACATTTGAAAATACAATAACATGGCACTGCCCACATAACTAACAGGAGCATATCTTCCGCGCATAAAAAAACCCGCCATCAGGCGGGTTTACAATTAATGAAATATTTTTCCTAGCAGTAATTTTAAAAATTTCGATACACACCGCCGCATACCGCATCAGGGGTAGCTGCAATATTATATTGATCAGTCGCGGCAGTACCTGCTGCACAAGCGGTATGAGTAACCGAAACCTGGAAAGAGCCCGTATTTGGTAACCCATCATCGATCTTGCGGTCAATTGCAGCAAGCACTGTAATTGGAATATTCTGCCCTGAATACAACTCAGCCCTGACAACAGCCGTACCTTGTGCCTCACTACCGGTATCAAGTAGCATCGTGCCGCCAAATGCATTCGGCGGACAGGTGTTTTGTGAACAACTCCAACCTGCACCTGTTGCTACACCATCATAGGCACCTATAATAAATCCTGATTGAGCTAACTGTTGCCAGGCCAAACCACGTTCGTCATTTTCATCTATCGAACCATTACCACAACCCGCTGCAGCACAACTTGTTGCATTAGGAATATTAGCAGCTGCCTGCGCATAATCACCCGGTATTGCCCGAAAACGATCCTGGAAAGCATAAACAGCAGCAGTGACCGCCTCGCCCTGATCAATGACATTTCTGACCTGGGCATTGGCAATTAATTCCTGGCCTTTCAAAACAACGCCCATTAACAAACCAACGATGACCAAAACAACGCTAATCTCAACCAGTGTAAATCCCGCTTGCTTGTGTTTCATTATTCTCTCCAGCTATTCAACTTTTAGTAATATATTGCTGCCTTGTTTAGTTAATCTTTTCGCTCAATTCCTGCAGGCGTTGATTCAAGTAGTTGATTTCTTTCGGATCAGTAATTTTTCCACTTGTTAATAATCCACCGATTAGAAATTGCATGGTTTCCAGTTCACCCATTTCCTCCAGGACCAGCAGTTGCAATTGGCTTGCCCAGGCAGGTATATCGTTACTGGTTGATTTATCGACGATTGCACGAGAAAACTTTAACGCCAGAGGTAAATCCTTCAAGCGGTGTTTGGCCACAATTGCCGCATGTGCCAGCCAGGGCCAACGATTTTGTGGATCGATAAGAAATTGTTTATATACAAACTCCAGCATTTGCCGCTGTTTTGCTTCATCAGGTACTTGTGCATATAAACGGCTGGCGGCCAATAGCGGATATTGCCCACCGGGATCCAGCTGCAAGATGGAGCCCAGCCAGCCTTCAACCTTGTCATAGTCCAGATCATCATATGGCACACTCACGCCAGGCTGATTATCAAATGCTTGCAACCAAAGCATTAATAGCTTTGCCAGAAAAACAGGATCGCCGAAACTCAGGAGCCGCAAGCTTGAAACACTGGGTGATGAGATCAGGTCCCGGGCCTGCGCGCGATTACCCGGTTGCACACTATGCCAGAAAATCTGCGCACTCATGCTGATAACAACAAGCAGGACAACAGGCTTCGGAATAGTTGCAAGAGATCGCACACGCATCTGCTAAAGGTCCTTCCGGTAGAGATCAAACAAGGCCGCAGCCGACAAGACAAGCAAATAAATCATACTTTGACCCAACACAACGAACAGGTCAGTCATAGTGGCGCTGTGATAAACCAGCCATTCAGTTGAAGTAAAACGATTCAATGCCGGCAAAATATAAGCGATCGTATCCACTATGAAATTTATAACTTGCTGTGAAAGCTTATGTGTCTCCGCCAACGGACCATGGCCAATAAGCTGTATCGCCCCGATTGATCGTGAAAGTAGATAAAATGCCAAAACACATATGAAGGCAATGGTGACATGATTAAACGTAAACAAACATAACAAACTTAATGCAGCAATAATCAGTAACTCAAGAAAGAGCGACAATCCCCACATCGCCACCTGATCCGATGGCACATAGATCAACAATGGAAAACTGAATAACAATGCAATTAACAACGCAACCAGAGAATAACCTAAAAATTTTCCAAAATAATAACCTGCTCGTGGTATCGGTAAAGATAAAACCAGCTCAAATCCTTTATCATTAAATTCTCTCACCATACTGGTAATCACAAACAAACTGAGGATCAGAACGGCGACCATTCTCAGGATAGCGCCGACTATCGCACTCTGGATTTGCTGCGACTCGGTAATAGCAACCTGTGAAATAAATTCCGCCAGACCAATACTGGCAATAACAACAAAGAAAACCACCCAGAGAAGCCGGGTTCGCAGCGCTTCAAGTGCAGTATATTTTGCTATCACATTTATTTTGGAAAACATTTAAATTCTCTGAACAACACTTTACGCATTTAAAGGCATGATACAAAAGCTGAATTTACTCCTGGCCTACATTTCCCGGGTTTTTTACTTTCCCCTTTTCCCCGTTATCTTTTCCCTGCTCCAGCCTTATTTCGGTTCCAGCGTAAGCGCATCGTCATTCCCCGCATCGACAGCCGCAGCCTTCCTGGGACCCTTAATCTGGTCCTTGGGCGATAAAGATAAATCATTATCATCCGCACCCGGGGTACCATCTGCCAGGCTGATTTTAAGACGCAGGTTATTTTGCGAATCAGCGTTACGTAAAGCTTCTTCAAGAGGAATTCGGCCGTCTCTGAAAAGTTTGAACAGGGCGCTATCAAACGTTTGCATACCGAGGTTTTCTGATTTTGCCATGACCTCCTTGATCTTGTGCAAGTCACCTTTAAGTATCAGGTCACAAATAAGTGGGGTACCCAGCAAAACTTCCACCGCAACAGTTCGTGTTTCTTCCACCGTTCGTACCAGGCGTTGCGATACAAAACCTCTGAGGTTTAACGACAAATCCATCAGCAATTGCCGTCGACGTTCTTCCGGGAAAAAGTTGATAATACGGTCCAACGCCTGGTTAGCGCTGTTTGCGTGAAGCGTGGAAATAGCCAAATGGCCGGTTTCAGCAAACGTGATAGCATGCTCCATCGTTTCACGATCACGAATCTCACCAATAAGAATGACATCCGGTGCCTGTCGCAAAGTATTTTTCAGGGCATCCTCATAAGACTCCGTATCAACACCGACCTCCCGCTGATTAACAATGGACTTTTTATGATTGTGAATAAATTCAATCGGGTCTTCGATGGTAATAATGTGGCCTTGTGAGTTGGCATTACGATAGTCAATCAGGGCCGCCAGTGAAGTTGATTTACCTGAACCTGTTCCACCGACAAACAAAATCAGGCCGCGCTTTTGCATAATCAGCTTCTTGAGCATTTGCGGTAACTCAAGGCTCTCGGGTGAAGGTATTTCCGTTTTAATATGGCGAATCACCATACCGACTTCATTACGTTGCTGGAATATATTGACACGAAACCGGCCAACACCCGGCAAACCGATCGCCAGATTCATTTCCGGTTTTGCGTGAAAATCCGCCCTCTGCTCTTCATTCATGACATCATGGGCGATTTGCTTCACACGTCCGGCAGGCAGCGTCGCTTGTTCAATCGGCTTGATAAGCCCATGAATTCTGGCGCTGGGTGCAGCACCGGTAGTGAGATAAACATCAGATGCTTCGTACTTAACCATTAATTTAAGGTAATCTTTAAATTCCATTATGCTTCCCGGATCCAAGGTAAATTAGACGATATTAATTACCTTTGAGTATCGGTATATTTGGCTGAACCTTTAACGCCAGACAGCCAAAAGAATACACGCACAAAAATTTAAGCAATTGAATTATATAAATAAATTACAATGACAAACCTGAGCAGGCCAGTTTCTGCACACATTGAACAACGGTTAGGCAAATTGCCTGCTCCTCTGCGAGGTCCGCTTAAACAGCAACTCGATAACTTCTTTGAGGCCTTCGCAGTAAACGACATCCCGGATGATCTGGCCGACGACATTGTAAAAGTTTGGGCCTGTAGCGAATTTGTCTCACGCTGGTGTCAACGGGCACCTGAACAGTTCAATCAACTAATCAAAAGTGGTGACCTGCTACGTCGTTATGACCCATCGACCTATACCCATAAACTGCACGAAGCACTAAAAGAAACCAAAGACCAGCAAACCTTAAAACAAATACTGCGCTTGCAGCGCCAAAGAGAAATGGTCCGTATCGCCTGGCGCGACCTTTCCGGACGGGCTGATTTACAGGAAGTTCTAGCAGATTTATCCAACCTGGCTGATGCCTGTATTCAACAGACACTGACAAAGCTGCATGAAAATTTAACTGAAGAAATGGGGCAACCGGTAAATGCTGCAGGTGAACCACAATCACTCATCATTATTGCACTGGGTAAACTGGGCGGACAAGAACTTAACTTCTCTTCTGATATTGATTTGATGTTTGTTTATCCTGAAGAAGGTGAAACAACAGGCAACCCAAGAACACGGACTAACTCGGAATTTTTTATCCGCCTGGGCCAGCAGTTTATTAATGCACTGGATGAAAATACAGCTGAAGGCTTTGTGTTTCGTGTCGACATGCGCCTGCGTCCTTTTGGTCAGAGTGGCGCATTGGCGATGAATTTTGATTCATTAGAGCATTATTACCAGACACACGGCCGGGAATGGGAACGTTATGCGCTGGTCAAGGCACGCCTGCTGACGGGTGATGATACTGCAAAGCAACAGCTCAGGGACATCCTCAGGCCCTTTATTTTCCGGCGCTATCTGGATTTCAATGTTTACGAGTCACTGCGTAAAATGAAACAAATGATCGTCACCGAGGTACAACGCAAAAACATTAATCATAATGTAAAACTCGGGGCGGGCGGCATCCGGGAAATTGAATTTATCAGTCAAACGGTGCAGTTAATACGTGGCGGTAGAGAACCGGCACTGCAAAACCCGCATCTTTTACCGACTCTGGATCAACTGACCCAGCTTCAGCATCTACCGGAACATGTCACTAGTGAGCTTAAACAAGCCTATATATTTTTGCGTAACACCGAACATCGCATACAGGAATATGCTGACCAACAAACACATAATCTCCCCGATGACCCGATAGCACAATCCCGGCTGGCATTTTCCATGGGCTTTGATAGCTGGGAACCATTTAGTAACAAACTGGAAAAATACCGGCAACAGGTCAGAAATCATTTCGACCAGATGTTTGTTGCACCACAAACCGAAACAACAAAATCAGATGATTCAGATACCGCGAATGTATGGGAAAATCTGACAAGCGAAGCTGAGTCAACAGAGGCACTTGAAAAAGCAGGCTACGAAGATGCACAAGCCGCATTACGTCAACTGACCTCTTTAAACCAGTCCTATCAATATCGCTCACTGGCAACGAACGGCCGCCGTCAATTCCAGCAATTAATGCCCTTATTGATCGCCGCCATCGGGCAAAATGTTCAGCCAGACAAGACACTGCCGCGAATAATCAAACTGCTGGAACGCATCGCCCAACGCACAACCTATCTTGCCCTGTTGCTGGAAAACCCGATGGCACTCTCGCAACTGGTTAAATTATGTGCGGCGAGTACCTGGATCGCAGATTTATTATCAAAGCACCCTGTTCTACTCGATGAATTACTCGATCCCAGAACGCTTTATCAACCACCCGATAAGGATGCCCTGGACTATGAACTGGCAGGCTTTCTTGCCCATGTCGCGGAAGATGATCTTGAAACCCAAATGGAAACATTACGGCAATTTAAACAAGCCAATGTCCTGCGCGTCGCCGCCGCCGACATCGTTAACGCTATACCGCTAATGAAGGTCAGCGACCACCTGACCTGGATAGCCGAAACATTATTAACGCAGGTCTTTGAAATTGTCTGGCGTGAAATGGTTAACCGACATGGGACGCCACCTTGTGAAATCGATGGCCAGGCAACAGAACCGGGCTTTATTGTCATCGCCTATGGCAAATTAGGCGGCATTGAACTGGGTTACGGCTCCGACCTGGATCTGGTTTTTCTCCATAGCAGTAAAAATGATCATGAATCTACGTCCGGTCCAAAGCCCGTCGCCAATGCGGTCTTTTTTGCCCGTCTTGGACAACGCATTATCCATCTCATCAATACCCTTACACCGTCGGGGGTCTTGTATGAAGTCGATATGCGCCTAAGACCCAGCGGTGCATCCGGTATGTTAGTCAGTCATATTGATGCGTTTGCCGACTACCAACTCAACAAGGCCTGGACCTGGGAACATCAGGCCCTGGTCAGAGCCAGAGTGGTGGCCGGTGACTCACAACTTGCACAAGCATTTGCATACATCAGACAAAAAACGCTCAGTCAGAAACGCGATACTGAAAAATTGAAACAGGATGTAGTCGAAATGCGTGAACGCATGCGCGAATCAAATGAGCAACGCAGCAAAAGCGGCGGGATGCGAGTATTTGATCTCAAACAGGCTAAGGGTGGTATCGCAGACATCGAATTTATGGTCCAATATGGTGTTTTAGCCTGGTCTCATAATCAGCCGGAACTGCTTGAATTTAGCGATAATATTAATCTGCTGGAATGCTTTGGCAGAACAGAGCGCCTGTCGCATAATGATGCTTCGTTGTTGATAGAGGCATATCGCCATTATCGAAATACAGCACATAAACAAACGCTTTTAGCTGAACCCACGGTTGTGGATATTAAAACGCAATTTGCCGGGGAAGACACAGACACCACACTGGATGAATATCGCCAGCAAGTAATCAGAATTTGGGAAAAGTTGTTAGTTAATTAACAATGTTAAAAATAGTGATCCCAACGCGTACAGCGGGCGGGAAAACCACAAACCGTATTTCATAATCAGTTGTAGAAGGAGAATTTTGCATGACGATGGACGACCTCGATGGCGTCATTTGGCTCGATGGTGAATTTGTACCCTGGCGTGAAGCAAAAATTCATGTCCTGACCCATACACTGCATTACGGTATGGGCGTATTCGAAGGTGTGCGTGCTTATAAAGCAGAAAAAGGCACCGCCATCTTCAGGCTCGAAGATCACACAAACCGCCTGTTTGATTCAGCGCACATTTTAAACATGTCCATGCCGTTTGATAAAGCCACGCTCAACAAGGCCACTTGCGAAGCCGTCAGCCGCAATAAGCTTGAATCAGCATACATTCGGCCTATGTGTTTTTACGGGTCTGAAGGAATGGGATTGCGCGCGGATAATCTTAAAACCCATGTGATGATCGCAGCCTGGTCATGGGGCGCTTACCTGGGGGCAGAAGGTCTGGAAAAAGGCATTCGTATCAGAACATCTTCATTCACCCGCCACCATGTCAACGTCACCATGTGCAAGGCAAAAGCAAATGGCAACTACATAAACTCCATGATGGCGTTACAAGAAGCCCTGAGCTGTGGATATGATGAAGCCCTGTTACTCGATGTCGATGGTTTTGTGGCAGAAGGCAGTGGAGAAAATATCTTTGTTATCAAAGATGGCGTCCTGTACACACCGGAACTAACATCTGCACTTAATGGCATCACCCGCAATACGATATTTGAGCTGGCCAGGGAAATTGGTGTTCAGGTCGTTGAAAAACGTATCACACGTGATGAAGTTTATATTGCCGACGAAGCATTCTTTACCGGCACCGCGGCAGAAGTCACGCCTATTCGTGAACTGGATGATCGTGCAATCGGTACAGGTAGTCGTGGCCCAATAACAGAAAAGTTACAGAGCATGTTTTTCGATCAGGTTCATGGTCGAAGAGAGCAACATGCCGAATGGCTTGCTTACGTGTAAATCCAGACACCCGGTTTTATAAAATAGTTATGAAAACCTGGTGTATTAAGTGCCTGGCACAATGAGAGGACATCAATGACAGAAAAAAACACTGCACCCGGGACTAAATCTGGTACGACACAATATTATCAGGTCTCAAAAAAGAACCTGCCTCTTTATTGCCCAACTGAAAGCATGGGCCTATGGAACTCACATCCACGAGTTTATTTACCTATCGAAGACAGTAACGGTGTTGCCAAATGTCCCTATTGCGGCACCGAGTTCAAATTAACAGACGAATAAACAGGAGACTTCCTATCAAGTCTGGACTCATATATGCCGTCCATGACTTGATCAGAGGCCCCTGGTATAAACACTTCTTTCAATCAGCATTGATGGTGATATGACACAACGTAACCAAACAATTTCTGTCACTATTATCACAAAGAACGAAGCCGACCGAATTGAAGACTGCCTCCAGTCTGTCGCCAACTGGGCTGATGAAATCATCATACTCGACAGCGGCAGCACAGATAATACCGTCTCGATTGCCCAACGTTATACCGATAAAATTTTCGTCACAGACTGGCCGGGGTATGGCCCGCAAAAACAACGAGCGCTGGACAAGGCAAGCTGTGACTGGGTCTTCTCTCTCGATGCCGACGAGCGCCTGACACCCGAACTACGACAGGACATCGACAAGGCCCTGAGCCAAAAAACAGAATATGTTGCATTTGAAATGCCCTGGGCCGTGACCGTCTATGGAAAACGCCTGGATTTTGGTCGTAGCGCACGCGACGTGCTTAAATTTTTTCGCCGCCAGGGAGGGAGCTTCAGTCCCGACCAGGTCCATGAACATATCATTCCAGCCCCGGGAAAAATCGGCAAACTTAATGGCCGCTTATTACATTTTACCCACCGGGATTATGGCCATGCCCTGTATAAAAACGCCCACTATGCCTGGTTGGGCGCACAAAAAAGACATGCTGCCAAAAAACGCGGTGGCGGACCCTTTATCGCGTTGCTGCGTGCGGCATGGACATTTTTTCATATTTATATTTTACGTCTTGGGTTTCTCGATGGCCGCATAGGGCTTATATCGGCTGCGCTTTATGCACAAGTGTCTTTTAATAAATATGTGGGTTTATGGACACTGTACCGACAGGAACACCAACAAGCGCAACAACAGGAAAAGAATGATGGCTGAAAAAAAGCGAATTACAGGCTGTATCCCAAGCCGCTATGCTTCCACACGCCTGCCAGGCAAACCCCTCTGCGATATTGGCGGCAAACCCATGGTATTACATGTTGTTGAGAAAACCAGACAAGCCAAACTACTTGATGACGTTGTGGTGCTAACTGATGACCAACGTATTATGGACACCGTCACCAATGCCGGTTTTCATGCCGTCCTCACCTCAGAGGATTGTGCTTCCGGCACTGACCGCATAGCACAGTACATGCAACAAGATACGAGCAGTGATATTTTTGTCAATATCCAGGGTGATGAAGTACTACTGAACCCTGAACACATTGATAAATTAATCGAAGATTTTCTTAACAATCCCGACGCGCAAATGGGCACACTGGCCCATACGATAACAGACCCTGACAGCCTTAATGATCCCGCCACCGTCAAAGTTGTGATTAACCAGCAAGATAATGCGCTGTATTTTTCCAGGCACTGTATCCCGGTCACCCAAAGCGGTGGTTTACCCGAACAGGCATTAGCGCATATCGGCGTTTATATCTATACACGGGAAACGCTGGAACTTCTGACAAAAAAGAAACAGACACCACTGGAAATGATAGAAAAACTGGAACAGTTACGTGCGCTTGAACATGGGATAAACATCAGCGTCACAACCGTCTCTCATTACCAGAGCCTGTCAGTCGACACAGAAAACGATTTACGCAAGGCACGTGAATTACTCAGCCCGCCTACTTCATGAAGTCTCGATAATTCTGGGAAGAGAAATTCACCGCAAAGGCGCAAAGAGCGCAAAGAAAATTAATAGTTTCACCTCGTCATTCCGGCGCATGCCGGAATCCATACTACCACCGAGGCCTGTCATCATCTCTGGATTCCGGCATGCGCCGGAATGACGGGGTGTAGTTTACAAATCTTTCCAGGGGGAGTGTTTTTCTATCTTTTTAAATTCGTTTCTACTTTGCGCACTTTGCGCCTTTGCGGTGAAACACGCGGACTAATTGATACGGTAATACCCCATACGCTTCCGCATCTGATATTTTCGCCACAGGTTCAGTGGCTTTGGTTTCAACTTATCTTTCTCATGCAGAATAAACTCATCCGTGGCCTGCAACAAACGTTCGCTGGATTGACCATCACGATACGCATGCAACTTGCCTACATAGGACTGTGTTGCCTGCATCAGGGCAGCCGGCCTGCTCAGTGCACGAGATAATGCCGCTTCTATTTCAGTTATTAGCAAAACATCAACAACATGCGGCCCGGGCACTTTTGTACGGAATGTCACAACAGGCTTGTCCAGCAGCATAAACTCCAGCGCAATGGACGACGTGTCGCACAACATGACATCCGCCACTTTCAACAAGGGCAAAACATCTCGACTACTCTCAATAAAGGTCAAATCAGGCCCAGCCAGATTCCGGTATTGGGCCACTACATCCCCTGGCGTTTTCGGATGCAGCGTCACGAGCCAATGCCACTGCCCCGAAGCTGATAGTTTTTTTATGGTGTCGACCAATACCGGCGCTGACGTAAGAGAAGGACTAAAAGTTGATGCGTATAACACAACAGGCTTGTCAGTATTAATTTCTTTTTTTAATGCTTCTATCCCGGTTTGAATCTGTTGCGGCACATTAAAAAAAGGATCCAGCTTGGGCCAGCCTGTTTCCTTTACACTGAATGTCCCATACTGATTTGCCAGTTCTTTAAATTTCTGCGTCACTGTCGGTGCATGAGTGCAATATAAATCAAACAGCCCCCTGATCTTGTAATGGCCTTTCTTCCCTGTTTCATCCGTTGCCAGACCGTGAAAGACCTCGACTTTCACACCCGGGAAAAAATCCGGGGCCCAGTTCCCGGGCACAAAAACGGCCACAGGCTGATAGGCTTGAACCTCAGCGACCGTATGCAACTGCTTTTCGTCATCGCGCAGATATTGGTCATCCGTGCCTTGCACAAACCAGGCTACCTCATCGCCCCGTCGACGTATCACCTCCTGTAGTGGCCGCAGGATTGAATAAGCGTACAACTGGTTAATAAAAAATAAGTAGTGATTCATTTAATTTTACGATCTGAATTCGTGATAATTGGCTTATTGATCATACCGTGTCCTGAGCTTAGACGACTGCAAATCTTGTCACCTTGATATAACAGACTCAAATGACATAATGCGCTCTTTAGCATGCTGTCCTATAATACATGCTAATGACAGTACAACCTGAATCAAAACAGTATATTACAATAAATAATTGCCTTTGATGTGCTATTATTTGCGCAATATATCAACTTAACCATGGGATCACATTCAATGTCAGTCGATATCAAAGCCGCAATTGAAAGTCATAATCAGGCCATTGAAAGCGTCGCCGGGCTCGAAGCACAATTGCAGGAAGTGATTACAACTGCGTTGGAAACGATTAACTCAGGCCATACCATCCTGACATGCGGCAACGGTGGCTCTGCGGCCGATGCCCAGCATTTTGCCGCAGAACTGACCGGACGTTATGAACACGACCGCCCGGGATACCCGGCGATTGCATTAACAACGGACAGTTCAGCATTGACCTCGATAGGAAACGATTATGGTTTTGACTATGTCTTTTCCCGCCAACTCGAAGCCCTGGGCAGAAAAGGTGACTTATTAATTGCCATCAGTACCTCCGGCAACTCGGCAAATGTGGTCAACGCGGTTAATCGAGCAAAAGAAATGGGTATCAAAACAGTCGGTTTACTTGGTCGCAACGGCGGCACACTGGCCGGACTGGTTGACCTCCCCCTGACTATTGCGGTTGAAAAAACACCCCGCATTCAGGAAGCCCATATCCTCATGCTACATTTAATTTGTGATGCGTTTGAACTATAGGAACCTCTGATTAACTCATGGAACAATGTATTATGTCTGAAAACTCCAAACTCGGCGTTGCAAAACTTGTAAATATTCCCGATATTCACTGCGTTCCGCGCCTTGATTTTGAAGCTTTCAGACATAATCCATTCGTCTCAGAATTAATCAAAGGTTCCTTAACTTGACGCTATGAAGGAAACTCTGTGAAATTACAAATTCCTGATTTCAGTAAAGCGCGCATTCTGGTCGTCGGTGACCTGATGCTCGACCGTTATTGGCAAGGTTCAACCTCGCGCATTTCACCCGAAGCCCCCGTGCCCATCGTGCATATAAAAGATACCGAGGCGCGCCCCGGTGGCGCAGGTAATGTTGCACTCAACATCGCCGCACTGGGCACAAAAGTCGCTGTCGACGGCCTGGTAGGGAAAGACGAAGCGGGCGATCTACTTGCTTCTCAACTAACCAATGCAAATATCACCTGTCTTTTCAAAGGCCAGCCTGATATTGCAACCATCATAAAATTACGCGTATTAAGCCTGCATCAGCAACTTATCAGACTGGACTTTGAAGATCAGATCCATGCTGAAAAGAACAATGACCTAGTTTCCCGATTTAAAAAGCATATTAGCAATAACGATATCGCCATCCTGTCAGATTATGGAAAAGGCACGCTGTCTGATGTTCAGCAATTTATCAACATCGCGCGGGAAAAGAACATTCCGGTTCTGGTCGACCCCAAAGGCAATGACTTCGAAAAATACCGTGGCGCAACATTATTAACACCCAATTTTTCCGAGTTTTGCAATATCGTTGGCCCCTGCAGCACAGATGATGACGTAGTTGCCAAAGGAACCGCCCTTTGCCAGCAATTTGATTTTGAAGCCCTGTTGGTCACACGGGGTGAACAGGGCATGACACTGATTCAAAAACAGGCCGATGCATTGCACCTGCCGACAAAAGCACGCGAAGTGTACGATGTGACCGGTGCCGGTGACACGGTTATATCAACACTGGCCGCTGGACTGGCCGCGGGCCTCTCCATGAACCAGGCAACTTCACTGGCGAATCTGGCAGCCGGTATTACAGTTGGAAAATTAGGTGCCGCCAGTGTATCAGTGGATGAACTGCGTGAAGCCGTAACGGCAATTGAAACACAGGATCTGTCAATATCCTCCGGGGTGATTAAAGAAGATGAACTCCTGCTTGCCGTTAAACGTGCCCGGGCACTGGGCGAGAAAATTGTCATGACCAATGGCTGCTTTGACATTCTTCACGCCGGCCACGTGAGCTAC
>JAUWSG010000149.1 GCA_030610155.1 Gammaproteobacteria bacterium | reverse complement strand
TGTTTTTTCAAATATGGAATCGACCTTTGATGACGATCAATGGCCAACACCTTATAAGTGATGTCATCCGGTTATGTGGCGGGATAAATGTATTTTCGGGCTTGTCATCGCTCGCACCCAGTATTGACATTGAAGCAGTATTGGCATCAAACCCGGATATTATTGTCGTCAGTGGTGATGAGGAAAGCCGGTCAAAATGGCTTGATGACTGGTATAAGTGGCCAAATCTAAACGCGGTAAAAAACGGAAATTTGTTTTTTGTACCTGCGGACCTTATTAATCGTCATACACCGCGTATATTGCTCGGTGCGCAACTGATGTGCGAACAGCTTGAGAGTGTGAGGCGTAAATAGGTACCTGGCACGAATAGATTAAGTGTTGGAGTTTAAGGCTTGTATATCACCGCAAAGGCGCAAAGGACGCAAAGTTTTTTTATATTATTCATTCTTTGCGTCCTTTGCATCTTTGCGGTGAATCATGGCTTCTTGTTTTTGTCATGTTGCCAGAGTATATCTGGCGTGGCAGCGGCCTTGTTAAGGCTGCGGGCAATGACGAATAATAAATCAGACAAGCGGTTAAGATAGGAAATACTGGCCAGGTTAATTTTTTCTGTTTTAGCGAGTGTTATTGTGCGCCGTTCTGCGCGTCGGCATACGCAGCGGGCAATATGACAGACTGATGCTGCTTGTGTGCCACCGGGTAATATAAATTCCTTAAGCGGGTCGAGATCGTTATTGAGAACGTCGAGAAATGTTTCCAACTCAGTCACATGCTCCCCGGTTATCACGCTGTGACCCGGGATAGAGAGTTCACCGCCAAGATCAAACAGGTTGTGCTGGATAGCCGTCAGTCGCTGTTTAATTAACTCAGGGGCGTCATGAGACAGTAGCAGGCCAATAACACTATTAAGTTCATCAACATCACCATAGGCTTCAACTCTATGGTCGTCTTTACTCACGCGACGGCCGTCTCCGAGGCCGGTCGTACCATCATCTCCGGTTCGTGTATAAATTTTAGAGAGGCGATGTCCCATTCATTTTCCAATATGTTAGAAGTGAAAGTGCCCTCAAGGCTGTAAGCAGCCAGCCTGGGGGTGTCTGGTTAACCTTCCTGTAGTCGATAGATGACAGGTAATTGTAAATTGCTGGCATTGTTATCAAGCCAATTTTTAAACCGGGAATCAGTGTCAGTAATATGTTTAATTTTAGCTAATGATTTTGATGCCGCATTGTCTAACAGGGCGTAACCGGAACTTTTTGCAATATATATATTCTCTATTGTGCCACTTTTCTCTAACTTGAATCCCAGAAGTACTTTCCCTTGCCAGCCTCGCAGGCGTGCCAGTCTCGGATATGAAAAATGCCGGGATAATTCGCCTTGTAAGTATTGTAATACCAGTTTTTTATTTAGAGCATTGTTTCGCTCGAATTCGGCGGTGTCAGCAGGCTGATCGACAGGCGAAATGGTAACTTCGCTTCTGGTAGATAATTTCTTTTCAGATGAGGTGAGAGGTTTTGCTAATGATGCAACTTCTGTTTCGATATGGTCTGGTTTGGAAAGGAGTTTCTTTGCCGGTGCCTGTAATTTTTGAGTTTGTTTACCTGCATAAGGAGTGTCATATGGTTTGATTTTTTTGTCGTGTTGATTGTTGTCAGGTGTCTTGTTTGGCGTATTTTTTTGTACAGTCGATTTGGCTGGTTCAGATAATGCTACAAGACGGACATTCATGGATTTTTCTGCTGCAATTTTTTCTTCTACAAGAATGGATGTGTCAAAATAGCTGACGGCGCTAATCACAATAATATGAAAAGCGACGGATAAAAGCAGGAATGCCCGGATCTTGTTTTTAATCATATTCTTGAACATTATCACATGTAACTTTTGAAGTTCAGATCAGTTTTTATATTGTAATGCGATAAATGCTGATCTTTGTGCAGTATTGTAGCCTGATACCGTCTCATACTCCTTGTCAAACAGGTTTTCAATTCGCCCTTGTAGCATCAGACTTTTGCTGATGGGGTAATTTGCACTCATATTTAGAATGCCGTATCCGGGTAACTGTGTTCCAAAGTCGGGACGATCCGAACTGAGAATTAATTCAGCCGCAATGTTGCCGGTCTTTTTAATACTGTGGGAAACATTCACGGCCAATTTTTGGTCTGCGCGCCGTAGCAGGGGACTGTTAGTATCTTCGTTTGTTGCATCCTGCAGCGTCAAATTACCCTGAATTACCCAGATATTGTTATTAAATGTATAGCTGAGTTCCAATCCGCGTATGCTGGCTTCACCAATATTGATGGCCTGCGAGTTAGTGCCTTCAAAAGCAATTAAATCTTCAATACTGGTATCATAAATGCTGACATCGAATCGTTGTGTTTTACTAAAGGCATGATTTGCGCCAATCTCAAAACTTTCAGATGTTTCAGGTAGTAGGTCGGGATTTCCCGCAAAGGACCCAAAAAATCCGGGATGAAATAATTCATTAACCGTGGGTGCCTTGAAGGCGGTGCCATAAGAGGCACGGACCTTTACCTTGCCTATTTGTCTTCCCCAGGCAACCTGGCCGGTTGTTTCAGAGCCAAAATCACTGTGGTCGTCATTGCGTAGACCGAGTTGAAAATCGTTTTTACCAAATGCAGTTTGCCAGTTCGCATAGATTGCACTGTTATCAATTTTCTCATCATAAACAAGCGTGTCGGCACCGACATCAAAATTGTCGACTTGATCTTCGTAATAGTTGATGCCCGCAGTAACAAGGTGTGTACTAATCACAATATCATTTTGCCAGTCAAAAATTTTCCGCTCCGAATAAATATTGGAGGAGAAGAAAGTGCTATCCGTTCGTGTTTCATCAGAGGCGTAGCCGATACTGTAGGACTGGGACCAGACATTATTGGTAGCGTAATTCAGTTTCAGATTGGCAGTCTTGTTAGTATTGTCCGATACGCTATCGTCCGGGGGGGCGCCGGCATCAAATTCTGCTTCATTGTCGTTGTACCAGGATGTGAAATCAATATCGAGTTTACTGGTGATAGGTGATTTGAGTGAAAAACTGATATTTTTCGCTTTGAAACTGTCCTTGTCAGGATTAAATGAAAATATATTATTCTCATTTGTCGCTGAATAGCCATCGATGTCTTTCAAGCTTGCATTCAAACTGTATTTTATTTTATCGCCGCCCCCGAGGCCAAAATCCAGTTTTTTGGTGCCAAAACTACCACCTTCTGCGCGTATTCTGAACCCCGTCGATTGGCGTGTGAATATCTGGATGACGCCACCAATGGCATCGGAACCATATAAACTGGAGCGTGGCCCACGAACAATCTCGATACGTTCCACTTGCGATAAATCAAGTGCCGTCAGTGAAAATTTACCTGTCGCGGCTGATGATACGCGTACCCCATCGATCAAAGTAAGCGTGTGATTTGAATTTGAACCACGCAGAAATAGACTGATATCTCCGCCTGCGTTTCCTGTGCGCGCAATATCAACGCCCGCCTGGGTTCGTAACACCTCAAAAAGATCCTGGCTTTGGCTGCGCTCAATGTCGTCGCGTGTGATGACCGTCACTGATGCAAGGGTTTCATCAGCCGTTTGGGCTGTTCGGGTTGCAGTAACGACGACAGGGTTTAGTTCCTGTTGCGTTGTACTTTCAGCAGATACGCTGGACGAAAAAATAAGACAAAAAATAAGACACAAAAAACCGGAAAATTTACATAAAGGCAACATCAAACGACTCCTCAAAATAATACGCACACCCGCGTGCTGAAAAACATGTTGAGGAGTTGGAAGCCGACGGGGAAAAGTGAAGTATTCCCGGTCAGCATTGCCCTCCGCAACACGTCACAAGTAATACTTCAGGCCGGTCTCCGGGCTGACGAGTAATTTTCCCGGCGCCTTCCCATACATAAAAAGTACAGTGGCATATTGCCGGTATTAACTCGATCACCGTTGCGGGGGCAGCACCAGATTTGCTCAAGAGCACACTGGCTTCCCGTTTCAGTCTTCAGATTGATATCTTCAGAACACCTGAAAGTGGATTGCAAATTTATGCGCAATCATCAGTACTGTCAAGCGATAGATGATAGTGACTATAAAGACGTTGAAATCGGGGAGATTGAATATAACGGTAGAGGCGGGTGATATTTAAACAAAACAAATCGACACATTACCTGAATGAGAGGTAAGCGTTACAGCAAGAACGGACTTAAATCAGACAATCAACAAAAATGGTTTTAAACTAATTGGCTTTTTGTTGGACACTGGCAGCATGCAGACCCTTAGGACCTCGCTCAACTTCATATTCAACTACCGCGCCTTTTAGCAGTGTTCGAAAACCATCACCCTGAATTGCGGAGTAATGAACAAACACGTCTTCAGCGTCGTCCTGACCTACAATAAACCCAAAGCCTTTCTTATTATTAAACCATTTAACGGTACCCTCATTCATAATATGCCCCGTGTACAAATTAAGATTTAACCAATGCAAATGGTAAGACATTAAAATTGTAGTTGTATTGACCAGCAATGCAACTACAAAAATGTTTATAGATTGGAATTAGTATAATTTATTGAGATTAAGGGCTAACTTCCATGAAATAATCATGGGATCAAACGTGACATTCATCGATTACCGCCTTTAAACGCCATAATTTTGTCGCATCAGGCGCCTGCGATGTCATCATGATCCTGTTGTTTGCTGTTGAATCTGTTGCATGCTGGATTGGATCGATTCCAGAAGCGCGTTGAAGGACTCGATGAATAATCTGACACCGTCCTTTTCAAGTTGGTCGGTAATGGCATTGAGGTCCAGTCCCAATGATCCGAGCGTGGAAACGGCCTGTTGTGCCTGGTCGGTGTCCCGGGTCAGTGTGAGGGCAACCTTACCATGCTCTTTAAACGCAGCCATGGTAGCAGGTGGCATCGTATTGACAGTATCAGGTCCGATGAGTTCTTCGATATAAAGTACATCACGATAATCTGGATTCTTGACACCCGTGCTTGCCCATAATAAACGCTGGGTTTGTGCGCCTTTGGCTTTTAATGATTTGAATTGATCGCTGGAAAACAGCTCTTCATAAATATTGTAAGCCAGTTTGGCATTGGCGATCGCGATACCACCTTTCAAGCTAGTGATGGTGTTGCGCTGCTGATCATTTGCAGTCGACAATTTCTCTTCGAGCAGTTTGTCCACCAATACATCGACGCGGCTAACGAAAAAACTTGCGACTGAAGCAACATGCGCTAAATCATTACCATTAGCTGCTCTGGTTTCAAGGCCACGTAAAAATGCTTTGGCAACGTCTTTGTAGCGTTCAACTGAAAACAGCAAGGTCGCATTAATACTGATTCCTTCGGCAATTAGCGTTTCAATTGCAGGTAGCCCCTCTTTTGTGGCGGGGACTTTAATCATCACATTAGGCCGGTTTACTGTGTTATGTAAGTGGCGGGCTTCTTTTATTGTTCCTTCAGTGTCATAGGCAAGTTCAGGTGAAACTTCAATGCTGACCAGGCCATCGCAGAATTTTGTTTCTTCATATACGGGTTTTAATAGATCGGCGGCATGTTGTATATCGTCAATCGCCAGCTGGTAAAACAGATCACGCGCGTTGTAGTCATTTTTTGTTTGCAGCATTCCGGCAATACTGTCCTGATAACGGGTACCGCTTGCAATGGCTTTTTGAAATATCGTGGGATTGGAGGTGATGCCTTTGAGGGCATCCTCCCTGATCATTTGTTCCACTTCACCATTCTGGATTATTTCCCGGTGAATATTGTCCAGCCATGCACTTTGACCCTGTGAATACAGCTCTTCGAGTGGATTTTTTGACATGTTGAGACCCTCCTGGCCATTAACTCTGATGTGAGATATTGGGAATCATCGGATAAAAAGACATTTTTCTTTAGAAAAACAGGCTAACTCCGGTGTCCAGTACACGCTGCAATAAGTATAATATCGGACTTTTCTAATCGCTAATAGTTTCATGGTGGCTAGCAGTATTATGATTAAACCGGAGTATTGCAGTTTGAAGATATTGATTTTCGGGCCTTTTTCAGGTCCTGCCAGAATGGTTTTCGGGCTTGTGTTGGCATGTTTGAGTGTCAGCGCCTCTGCGTCTCAAACTATAAGCCAGAATCAAAGTGACCGCGATTGTATAAGTTGTCATGCGTCTGACTTAAAAATCCACGAAAAACTGGATGACATTGAGAAATGCAGTCAATGCCATTCTTCTGCCGTTGCCAAAGCTGGTTTACAAAAAGTAGCGCAACAAAATGCCTTACAATCTTCACCGCCAAAGGATGGTCTGAGTGCACCTGATACTGCGATGCTTAACCGGGACATGCAACACCCCCTGTATTATACACCCTCACGTTTAGGGAGTATGCCCAATGAAATGATTCTTATACCGGCGGGTGAATTTATCATGGGTTCAAACGACCGTCTGCCTGATGAGGGGCCGCAGCATAAGGTGTCGTTACCGGCTTATTATATTGACAAGTTTGAAGTGACAAACCTGCAGTACAAAAAATTTATTGATGCGACCCAACGTCGCTCACCAAGATACTTTCGTAATAGAACTTTTCCTGATGGAAAAGCAGATCATCCTGTCACTTATGTTGGCTGGAAAGATGCTGATGACTATTGCCAGTGGGCAGGAAAAAGATTGCCCACAGAGCACGAATGGGAAAAAGCGGCTCGCGGTAACGATGACAGAACCTATCCCTGGGGTAATGAATTTGATAGCGCGTATGGTAACACGCCAGTCAGATGGGAGAAGCTGGGTAATTTTGGTGATACCACGCCAGTGGGTTCGTTTGAGAAAGGCATTAGCCCGTATGGATTATATGATATGTCTGGCAATGTCTGGGAATGGACTGCCTCCTGGTATAAAGCACATCCGGGGAACAAGACGCCGTCAGAAAGTTATGGCGAACGTTATAAAATTCTCAAGGGTGGCTCCTGGTGGGACTGCTCATTTTACAAATGCGGGTTATCGGCACCGGTTTATAATCGCAGCTTCTTTGCCAAAAAAGTTAAAAATGACACGTTTGGATTTCGCTGTGCGAAAGATCAGGGAAAAGATAAAAGATAAAAGATAAAAGATAAAAGTTTTACCGCAAAGACGCGAAGGGCGCGAAGAAAATTATTGTGAATTGTTTAGAAGATTATATAAGGGTAATGAAATGAGTTGTAATAAATGCAGAGTTGGTTTTTTCATGATGGCTGTTCTGGTTTTGTCCGGGTGTGGGGACAAGGTGGAAGATCCGGGCCCTTTGAGTAAAAAGGTGTCGGTGATGCCGGAACAAATGGCGCCTTTGGGTGAAATGCTGCTGGTGCCGGCTGGTGAGTTTGTTATGGGCAGTAATAAAGTCGATGATGCTGGCATGAAAGAGCGTTATGGTTTTGTTAAAACACCCTATATGGATGAGCATCCGGAGCATCGGGTAAAGCTGGATGCATTTTATATTGATAAATACGAAGTGACGAACGCGCAATATAAACGCTTTGTTATTGCTGCAAAACGTCCTGTGCCCTTTGAGTGGACGCAAAATGGTTACAATGTTTATCAGGATAAATTGGCGATCTTCGATGTAGAGAAACTTCGTCAAATTGCAGTGGACTATTTCAAGCTGGACATGGACACCCGGAAAATGAACAAGGAGCAGTTGTTAAAGGCGATGTTTGCCAAGCTAAAGTTT
>JAUWSG010000150.1 GCA_030610155.1 Gammaproteobacteria bacterium | reverse complement strand
TCCATTTTGTTGCAGGCAGGCTACAAAGTGGGTGCCTATACGTCGCCACATTTATTGCGCTATAACGAAAGAATCCGGGTGCAGGGTCAGGAAGCTGAAGATCAACAACTGTGTGATGCGTTTGCGCGTATTGATGAGGCCAGGGAAAACATCAGTCTGACGTATTTTGAGTTTGGCACATTGGCCGCGATTGATATTTTTTTCAGGGCCGGTCTGGATGTCGTCATTATGGAAGTGGGTCTGGGTGGTCGGCTTGATGCAGTCAACGTTCTGGATGCGGACATTGCGGTACTATGCGCGCTGGATATTGATCACACTGATTGGCTGGGAAAGGACAGGGACACTATTGCGATGGAAAAAGCAGGCATTCTTCGCAAGGGTAAACCGGTTGTCATTGCTGATCCGGACGTACCTGGTTCTGTGCTTGATCACGCAGAGACACTCAATTCGCCATTATATCGCCTTGGATATGAATATGGTTTCGACAAGCAAACACAATCCTGGTCATGGTGGAGTAAACAGACAAAACGAAGTGCGCTCATTTACCCGGCGCTTAGAGGTGAAGGCCAGTTACGCAATGCATCTTGTGTGCTGATGGTGTTGGCGCTACTGGCCGAGACTTTCCCGGTTAACCAGCAGGACGTTCGTAATGGATTGGCCAATGTTTCGTTGCCCGGGCGATTTCAGCTTATCCCGGGTGCGGTGTTGCAAGTTCTTGATGTTGCGCATAATCCACAATCAGCCAGGGCTTTGTCCCAAACATTAAATCATCAGACCTGTAAGGGAAAAACCCATGCGGTGATCGGGATGTTGCAGGATAAGGACATACGTGGGGTGATAGAGCAGATGACGGCTGTTGTGGATCAGTGGTATGTGGCAGATTTAAATGTTGTCAGGGGTGAAAAAGCCGCTACAATCGTTAAAACATTGCGTGATATTTATACGTCTCGAGGGCAAACACTAAAAATAGAACAAACTCAATCTGTTACAGAGGCACATCGGGCCGCTCTGGCCACGGCTGATGAAGGCGATCGAATCGTTATCTTTGGTTCATTTATTACAGTAGCGGAAGTCTTGCAACACGTTTTATAATAGCCCAGAGTTTATAAAGAGGTGTCATGTGAGCGAAACCAAAAGTAGTACAAGTATCAGTATTAAACAGCGCCTGGTGGGTGCATTAGTTCTTGTCTCATTAGCGGTCATTTTTATACCGATGATTCTTGATGGCGAAGGGGTATTTGAAACAAGCAAAACAGAGACATTTATTCCTGTCGAACCAAAATTTGATTTTGGCCATGCCACTGTCGCAACGGGTATTGCCGCAAAAGATACGCCTGTAACAGACCCCGCCCCTCAACAGCCTGTCATTGAAAAACCTGTTACTGGTAAAAGAGTAACAATCGTTGATGCGATCAGCGAAGAAGCGCTGCAGCATAAAATGCCAGATACTCTGGCTGCTAACAAATCAGCAAAAAAGGCCACCATCGATAAGAATAAAGCGGCTGATACTTCTGGCGGTGTGATGCCTGCCCCCGTAAAAACTGCCGGGGATACTGCTGTTGCAGAAAAGACCGTGACTGAAAAGCAGCTTGCCACAGTTAGTAAGACGATAGGTAATAAACCTGGTAATGCAAAAGCAACGGTAGAGGCTCTCAAAGCAAGTAAAACCCGGGCAGTGAAGGCATGGGCGGTTCAATTGGGTAGTTTTAAAACAAAACCCAATGCATTAAGGCTGCGGGATAAGTTGCGGGTCAAGGGCTTTCCCTCTTATGTGGAGGCTGTGACCACCAGTGGCGGGGAAATTTATCGAGTCAGGGTAGGGCCGGAATTACAGCGCAGCAAAGCCGAGATACTAAAGAAAAAACTGGCAAAAGTCGCGAATCTGGACGGCATGATTGTTTCGCACTAAGCGGCACTGGTTTAATCTGGTACATCCTTCCTATCTAGAAGCTGATTTCACCGCAAAGGCGCAAAGAGCGCAAAGAACGAATAAATTTAAAAAGAAAAAAAGCTAAGAATCCATGATTCACGGTAACAGTGATTCATGGTTGTTTAGCAGGCAATTCTGAGTATTTCAAAAACCATGATGATTTCCTTTGCGCTCTTTGCGCCTTTGCGGTGACATTCTTTTTTGTGTGTGCTTCACAGTTTCCTAATAAATTTGGATAGTTAGAATAGTTTGCTATAATTAACTTTAGGTTGTATCTTGAGTGTTGGGCGCTAAAAAGAACTGAGAACGATATGCAGTGGATTGACATCATTATATTGAGCATTATCGGCATTTCGGCTGTTATCAGCCTGGTGCGTGGTTTTGTCAAAGAAGCCCTGTCCCTGGTCGGCTGGATGGCGGCTATCTGGGTCGCATTGACCTATTCGGATGTGTTGGCTGATTTAACAACAAATTATATTTCCACACCTTCTATCCGCTTTGTGGCGGCATTTACATTTCTGTTTGTTGTCACGTTACTCCTATCCTCATTGATTAATTTTTTGGCATCACAGCTAGTGAAGAAAACCGGTTTAAGTGGCACAGACCGTATGATAGGTGTTGTTTTCGGTGTTGCCCGCGGTGGTGTGGTTGTCGCGATGCTGGTCTTGTTGGCGGGTTTAACGCCATTACCACATGACCCATGGTGGCAGGAGTCCATGCTGGTGGGCCATTTTCAGGAAATGGTAGGCTGGATGAGTGGACGTTTGCCGCCCGAAGTTATCGCCGATATTGCTTACGATTAACAGCTTTAATCCACATCTCAGTATTACTTCTATTACTTCGCCATACTTTTGCAATTTTTCAGTTATAATATCCCTCTTTAGTTGGTATCCCCATCTGATCTTATTTCAATCATTCAGATAGAATTGGTAGTGAGGCGTTTTTAATGTGCGGTGTTATCGGTATTGTTGGTCAACGTAATGTAAACCAATCCTTGTATGATGGTCTGATTGTATTGCAGCATCGAGGTCAGGATGCGGCAGGCATTGTGACGGATGACAATGGTCAATTATCGATGCGTAAAGATAATGGATTTGTGCGCGACGTGTTTCGTGCCCAGCATATGTTTCGATTACAAGGCAAGATGGGGATCGGACACGTTCGTTATCCAACTGCGGGTTGCTCATCTTCTGCAGAAGCTCAACCATTTTACGTCAACTCACCTTATGGTATTGCATTGGCCCACAATGGAAATTTAACTAATGCCAATGAGCTGAAAAAGGACGTATACCGGGATGATTTACGTCATATCAATACAAACTCTGATACCGAGATATTGCTCAATGTTTTTGCCCACGAATTACAATCCATTGGAAAACTCAAGCTAAATGAAGATGATATCTTCAAAGCCGTCGAGGGCGTGCATCGACGGTGTCGAGGTGGATATGCTGCTGTCGCGATGATAGCGGGTTATGGCGTCGTTGGCTTCAGAGATCCTAATGGTATTCGTCCGATTGTTTTTGGAAAACGTGAAACAGACAAGGGCACGGAATATATCATTGCCTCGGAAAGTGTTGTTGTTGATACGCTTGGTTTTGAATTGATTAGAGATATTGAACCTGGAGAAGCGGTTGTTATCGACTCGACGGGTAATTTACATACTCGCCAATGTGCCAAAAACGCCGTCCTTACACCCTGTATTTTTGAATATGTTTATTTTGCCCGACCTGATTCTATTATTGACGGGATATCCGTTTATAAGGCCCGTCTTCGTATGGGTGAATTTCTTGCGAAAAAGATTAAAACTGAAATGCCTGATCATGATATCGACGTGGTCATACCGATTCCTGATACCAGCCGAACATCTGCCTTAAGATTGTCGAATAAGTTGCGTGTAAAATATAGAGAAGGGTTTGTGAAGAACCGCTATATAGGCCGCACCTTTATTATGCCGGGACAGCAGCAACGAAAAAAATCTGTAAGACAAAAGCTCAATGCAATTGGTCTGGAATTTAAAGGTAAAAATGTACTGCTGGTTGATGATTCAATTGTCAGGGGCACAACCTCACGCGAAATTATTCAAATGGCACGGGATGCGGGAGCAAAAAAAGTCTATTTTGCTTCAGCGGCACCGCCAGTCCGGTATGCAAATGTTTATGGTATTGATATGCCTTCGGTAAAAGAGCTTGTTGGTCATGGCCAGGATGTTGATCAGATTTGTAAGGAAATTGGCGCAGACTGGCTAGTGTACCAGGACCTGGATGACCTTATAGCCGCAGCAAGCCAAGGCAACAAGAAAATCAAAAATTTTGATATTTCCGTTTTTGACGGCACTTATGTAACTGGTGATGTGACCGCTGAATATCTTGATGGCCTGGAGACCTTGCGCGGGGATCAAAACAAGCTGAAACAAAAAGAGAATGCGGGCGAAAAAGAAAACGAGATGGCTATTTATAATGGTGCGTAGTTACAGGTGCGTAGTTACAGGTGCATAGTTATAACAGTGTATATTTATAAAAAACAGGTTGACAATTATACATCGATTTTCTAATCTTACTTAAGCGCCGATTTGAGATCAGCTTGCGGGCGCTTTACAAATTCAGCTAAAGAGAGGGAAACCTGCTTAAGCTGAATATTTTAAATTACAGGCTAAGCGGGTTTTTTTGTGCCTGGCCCGCATTTTTCACAGGGGGGGGGCAAACTCCTCGCGCAGAGATTTGGATTTACAAGGGATTTTGTGAAGGAGTGGAATACAGGTCGTATTTCCGACTGAAAAAAATTCCTTGTGGATTCAAAGATCAAGTGAGGATTTGTCATCCCGGTGAGAAATGCGGGCTGGGCGTAATGGAAGAGGCGATATACCATGACAGATGATTCATTGGACCATTCTGATTTCAGCACATTGGGTTTTAATACTCGTGCAATTCGTACAGGTCACCAGCGTACAGCGGAAGGCGAGCATGGTGAACCCATCTTCCCGACATCCAGTTATGTTTTCGATAGTGCTGCGCAGGCCGCGGCGCGATTTGCCGGAGAAGAACCCGGGAATATTTATTCACGATTTACCAATCCAACCGTCAGAAATTTCGAGCAGCGACTGGCTTCTCTGGAAGCGGGAGAACGGGCGGTGGCAACTTCTTCTGGTATGGCGGCAATACTGGCGACCTTTATGGGCCTGTTAAAAGCCGGTGACCATGTTGTATCGTCAAGATCAATATTTGGTACAAGTGTTATTTTATTTAATAATTATCTGGGTAAATTTGGTGTTGAAACCACATTTGTGCCCTTGACGGATTTGTCCGCATGGGAAAAAGCCATACGGCCTGAAACAAAAGTTCTGTTTCTTGAAACACCTTCTAATCCGTTAGCAGAAGTTGCAGATATAACCGCACTGGCAGAACTGGCCCACGCCAGGGGTTGTTTACTGGTGGTCGATAATTGTTTTTGTACTCCTGCATTACAGCAGCCACTCAAATTGGGGGCAGATATTATTGTTCATTCAGCAACAAAATATCTTGATGGTCAGGGCCGCTGTATAGGTGGTGCAGTTGTGGGATCGGAGGATATTGTTGGAAAAGATGTTTACGGGTTTTTGCGTACCTGCGGTCCGACAATGAGCCCGTTTAATGCATGGGTGTTTTTAAAAGGTCTGGAGACTTTGAAGTTGCGAATGGAAGCGCATAGTAAAAGTGCATTGACGCTTGCTCAATGGTTGGAAGGCCGGACTGCGGTCAAAAAAGTGCATTACACCGGCCTTGAATCACATCCTCAGCATGCACTGGCCTGCAAGCAACAAAGTGCCCATGGTGGTGTACTTTCGTTTGAAGTCAATGGATCAAAAGAAGACGCATGGAAAGTCATCGATGCGACCCGCTTTCTTTCCATCACAGCGAACCTGGGTGATGCAAAAACGACGATTACCCATCCTGCGACCACTACGCATGGCCGGTTAACACCTGAAGAAAGAGCGGCAGCAGGAATAAGCGATGGATTAATCCGTGTCGCAGTGGGCCTGGAAGAAGTCGAAGATGTTATTGCAGACCTGGAGCGGGGATTGGCTTGATATTGAAAATATAAAGCCAGTATTTAAATAATCGTACGAAACGTCGAAGCTAAAACCGGTTTAGCGCGAGGAAATCCATCGTCGCGGCCACGCCGACATGGACAATGACACCGCCCAGGATGGAGCGTGTGCGTTGCGAGACTTCGCCTAATATCAGTCCCGCAAAGATAGCGCCAAAGGCTTCCAGTGGGGGCTTGTGAAAATGCAACATGACGTACGGCACCATCGCGACCCAGATGGCCAGTTTTCCGAAATTTTTTTCCAGCCCCAGTACCATAAAACCACGAAAGAAAAATTCCAGCGCAATAAAGGTAGAAAGATAAGCCACTTCCCAGATAATGATATCCGACATAGGTGAATTAAATGCACCTCTGAAGAATGGATAAATCGCCCTGAAATCGGTTCGTGTCGATGCGTAGATGACAAAGGGCAGTACTACCAGGAACATGCCCAGATAGATTGCATAATATTGGCGTTTGATCTTCAGGTTAAAGCCAAAATCACGCAAACGTTTTTTAAAAACCGCTTTGACAATAATCGCGGGAAAAATCAAAAACAGGACGATGGTCCAGCTGGCCCACCAGAGTAGCGGATACAGCCCAAAGTGTTCCCTGGCAAGTGCCGGAAATTGACTGTAAAAAAAGTCAGTACGTCCAAAATATTCGAGTACGACCAAAGCCAGTACCGCATAGGCAAGTATGACAGCGCCGTGAATCTGCTCGGTTCGTGTCATGCTGTTATTTTTTGTCATTGCCTGTTTTAGTTGTTTTTTGTCCATTTTTTAATCTTTACTAAATAAAATGCGCAATCCTGTCAACTTGAGCGGGCGTGATTGCCGATGATAACCCTGTATGCGCGAGCAAACACCATCTGCCATATTTTCTATAAGTATATAATTTTGCAGTATTTTCCTGTGATATTTAAGCCTTATATTTTAAAGAATTCAGGAAATTTGCCGTAAATACAGGTATCTGTATTATTCG
Source organism: Gammaproteobacteria bacterium (assembly GCA_030610155.1). Classification (GTDB taxonomy): domain Bacteria; phylum Pseudomonadota; class Gammaproteobacteria; order SG8-11; family SG8-11; genus JAADIM01. The sequence goes on along the minus strand of JAUWSG010000150.1, from coordinate 672 downwards.
CAACTTTAGTATTATTCGGGTTAGATGACAAATTTTCGTTCAAAATCAATCATTAGCGCTGGATTTATTACCATCCTCGTATTACTCCTGACCGTTATGGCGTTGTGGATCCACGATGTATCGACTTATCGTGAAAAACTACAGTTTATCGTTGATGTTGAACAGGAACGGGAATATGTCTCCGATATGCGTGATGCTGTCTATCGACGTGCTATCGCATTACACCGGATGTTGATGCTTGAAGACCCGTTTGACCGGGATGAAGAATTTATAACCTATCGGGACAAGGGCGATACTTTCTTGACATCGCGCGGTAAGTTGTTGGCCACAGAAATGTCTGATGCCGAAAAAGAAGTTTGGGATAAAGCCAGGGTTATTCTGAACAAGGGCGGCAAGGCACAAAACCAGGTTATTGTATTACTTTCTGATGAGCAAGTAGAAAACGCAGCGGGTATTTTATTAAAAGATGTCGTGCCGACGCAAGATAACTTTATCATGGAAATATCCCGTCTGTTTGAGCTCAAGGGTGAGACTATTGATAAAAACCTTGCTCAGGTAACAGAAGATAGTGACAGAAGTTTGTTATTAATATTATTGCTCGGTTCTGTTGCGATTTTATTGGCCGGGTTTACTATTTTTGTGGTGCGTCGAACCGGTAAAACAGAAGATGCC
>JAUWSG010000075.1 GCA_030610155.1 Gammaproteobacteria bacterium | reverse complement strand
TATGTCTCGTGAGGGCAGGATTTGGCCATGGATGGCCTTATGTCACGAGAGCACATGGATGTGCGAAGTGACCGCCCGGAGAGACTCTGACCTTCAATTGCCCCAAGGTCAAAAAACTAAACCCCCTAACCACCAATCTACCAAGCTTATGTCTCGTGAGGGCAGGATTTGGCCATGGATGGCCTTATGTCACGAGAGCACATGGATGTGCGAAGTGACCGCCCGGAGAGACACTGACCTCCCATTGCCCCAGGGCCTCTAAACAAAACCACCAACTAAACAACACTATCCCCTTATTTCACCGCAAAGACGCAAAGTGCGCAAAGTAAAAAAATGATGAAAGAAAAGAATGATGGTGAGACTTGATTATCTAATATGTTGCTTTGCAGGCTTTTATAAATTAATTTGATTTTCTTTGCGCACTTTGCGTCTTTGCGGTGAAAAAAACAGGTGTGAAGGATGCGCAATTAACCTGCAGGACCAAACTGTGTAACAGCCTTAAGCAAATCATCCGGCGTACCAATATCCAGATAAGCTGATTCTGAAACCGTCTCGGCTACGACTTTTAGTCCTTGTTCGATTGCCGCTTGAATAACATGACCGATAAAGAGTTCTGACTCCGGCTTTTCGGTATTCAAGCCGCGCAGATAATCATGCAGAAATTGCGTGAAGCCAGGTGTCCAGACGGCTATCCCCCAGGTTAATGTTAATTCAGTTTGTTGCGGTTTGATGACTATGTTTTTAACTAGCTGGTCAGGACCGGATTCAACCATATCGACTTTTTCAGGTTTATCAGCCGGGAACAGGCCTAGCACTACATCGGCATTTTTCTCATCGAGTATGTCCAGTATCCGGGTATAAGCATCATCAGGTGAAAACAAAATATCAGGAAAACCAATCGCGACATTGACATCTTTTACAAAGGGATAGGCCTGATCAAGGGTATATGCCGTGCCATAAGGCAGGCCCATCATTAAATATCCGAGATCCATGTCTACGACATCACCTGTTCCCAGATAAGCCGGAATGTCCCATTTACCTTTTCTTAAGATTATAAAGCATTTTTTTATGTTTGCTTTGCGAAATTTCTCCAGTAAATAAAGACAAACCGGTTTGGCTATCGTTTCCTTGCCAAGTGGATCATGACTAAAACCGATAGGGAACAATTCTTTACTGCAAGGCAGTGCGCCAAGACGAGTGGCTTTTCCGGCAGCAGGGACAATGGCGATAACATCTCTTTTAGGCATTTTTTTCTGTTTATTCATTGTCTGTTATATATGAACAGGATACTGTCTGTGTACAGGAGAATAGTGCCTATAAGGTAATTGAAAAAACACCCGGGTACAAATAAATAACCTGGCCTGTAAAGGCATAATTCCGGATATCATAAATATGTACGCACTTTGGTTGTTACCAGAACCTGAAAAGCAAAAAAGCTTGTCTCAGCTGATTGATAGATTGAGTAGGGAATATGGTGGCCCTCGATTTGATCCTCATTTGACGTTGCTTGGCAAGCTGGAAGGGGATGAAGAAACTTTGATTACCCGGACATCACAGTTAGGGACCAAATTAAAACAATTTACACTGCGGACAAAATCGATTGAATGCAGGGAGGACTTTTACAAAAGCCTGTTTATCACGCTTGAAGCATCCAGTGCGCTTGAGTTTGCGCGTCACAGTGCAGAAAACCTTTTTAATCACGCGGCAGAGACAGTCTTTATGCCTCATCTAAGTCTTATTTATGGCAGGCAGAGTGAACAGAAGAAAGAAAATTTATCTAAAGCCTTAAGGGAAGAAATACTGTTTGAATTTGTGGTCGAACGTATTCGTCTGGTAGCGGCTTTTGGTGCAGTGGATCAATGGAAGACAATAACGGAACAGCCGTTAAATTATTAAAATTATAAGTATTAAAACCTTTTTTACCACGGAGGTCACGGAGAAAAGAGCATTAAAACGCGGAGGCACCACGGGGAGAATATTATGCCTTTTTATTTATACCAAAAGGTTTTCCTCCGTGACCTCCGTGGTAAAAAAAACATTTGTGCTATTTATTTTTGCTCTGGTAATCGCTAATAGCCGCTTTAATGGCATCTTCTGCTAATACTGAACAATGGATTTTAACGGGAGGAAGTGCAAGTTCTTCTGCAATATCTGAATTCTTGATTTGCTGTGCCTGGTCCAGCGTTTTACCTTTCACCCATTCTGTTAGCAGGGAGCTGGATGCAATAGCCGAACCACATCCATAGGTTTTAAACTTGGCATCCTCGATGACACCATTTTCGTCTACTTTAATCTGTAATTTCATCACATCACCGCACGCGGGCGCGCCGACCATGCCGGTGCCGACGTCTGAATCTTTTTTGTCAAAAGAGCCGACGTTGCGTGGGTTTTCGTAATGATCCAGAACTTTATCGCTGTAAGCCATGATGTATTTTTTACCTCAATGCAATACTACAGTATTTTAGTTAAATTCTTGTTAATAATCGTTTTAATTACAATCAGTGATTACCCTAAGTATCGCTAGGCAACCTGTTGATTTTTTCCATCTGGCAGATTCAGGTGATGAATATTTTTAGCTTCTGCTGAATTAGCAAGCTCTTCATGTATATGTGAGTTAACAAACTCAGATAACATACGTTTATCGAGGTAATCATGTATCTGTAAACTGAGATCGTCCCAGATGTTATTAATCAGTTGGTAAGAGCCCTGATTATATTCGTCGTCAGACAGAGATTTTTTGACCCGAATTTTATCTTCCACGGCATCCGCGATATCGGCAATGCTGATTTGCTCGGCTTGTTTGGCTAAACGGTAGCCACCACCTGGCCCGCGCGTGCCTTTAACAAGGTCATTTTGCCGAAGATTGGCAAAAAGCTGTTCCAGATAGGAAATAGAAAGACCATGCTCTTCAGAAATGTCTGCCAGTGTGACGGGTTTGGCGTCTTTATGGATAGCAACTTCCATCATGGCCATAATGGCATAACGTGCTTTGGAAGAAATTTTCATCAAATTATCCTCAATGATTAAACCTGATCAATATAGTCAAGAATAGGATTCTCGGCAAGGGCTGTCAACTATACCTCTGGTTATATTAAGAATAACAAGGTTAAGGTGAAAGTGAGGATGTTCATGTAAATTATTGTATTATAATGATTTGTGTATTTTTCTGAACCTGCCCAATCGTGAGCCCAATATTATTTTTGCGTATTGTGGGTAATTTGTATTCAAAACCCAGCAGCGCTAAGCCGAACACTCCGTGACTCGACAGACAAAATTTGTCACTTTTGATAGCTGTATCACAATTCTGTCTGACTATTCGCGTTATATATATTGTCAGTTGCCATTAACGCGTGGCTAACGCGGATTAAATTATCATCTTTGTAACCGCGTCTATTCAGGTAGAGAATCACAAGTGAATCGTTTCTTCATCATTATCCCGGTTTTACTGAGCAGCGCATGCTCAAATACGCCGGTGATGCCAGTACAGCCTAATATGGGCCCGGTCAATTCTGTGACTGCAAATAAAACCATGAAGCAGGTATTACGTGCTGACCCGCAATGGAACGCGATTGCAAATGAAGTGATCTATGGTGTAAAAGCGCTTGCCCTGAATGAGAACGAGTTGAAACAGCAAAGTATCTATGTCGCCAAACCAGAAAACAGGTCTCCAGAAATGAAAGCCTTTCGTTCTGTGCTGATGACCAAGCTGGTGCAAAATGGTTTTAATGTTACCCATACGTCAACTAACGCCTACCATTTGAAATATGATGTGGTACCCAATGAATCTGGTGAATCTGGTGAATCTGGTGAATCAGCTGATATCGATGCTAATGTTGAGGTACTTATACGGGTCGCGCTGATTAAAGGTGACAAAGTCATGACTATCCACAGAGAGATGATCACGTCAGCTAATGATAAGTGGCGGGCCAGATTTGTTCACTCAGCTAAAAATCTTTAAGCACAAGACAGCATCTGGTTCGGGTTTGTTAAGGGAATTCGCTTTTTATTGAGGCTCTTCAGCATTTATATTCGACCTGTCAAATATGCGGGCCATTGAAAATTTCGCTTTATTGATTAATTTTAAAGTCCTGTCTTTTTGTATTTCCAGAGAGTTTATTGCAATCCCGTTCATATAGTCTTCCAGTTCATCCAGGGTTTTATCTGTTTGCGCCTGTTGTTTTAAAATGCGATCCATATAGGCTTCGCGAAAAGTGGTCGAGATCCCATGAAATTTCTCGATGGTCGTTTCCCATTCGAGTAGTCGTTTGGATAAAAACGTCAATTGCATGTAACTTTTATAGGCTTCCTGAAATTCGTGGCTTGAAATAACATACATCAGATATTGTCGATCCGTCGAATCAGATAATTTGAGAATGATATTCTCCGGGGCGAGTTTTCGTCCCAGGGGCTGGCTGAGCATGGGTTTGATTATTTCACCTTTGCGAACGGCAGCAATTAATTTGTTCAATCTTGTTACTGCACTTTCGTATTCGCTTACAGCGATTTCATATCCTGCAAGTGATTGGCCCATTGCATCGAGTTTGCTATAGGCGTAGGGAATCGTGAGAAATGCTTCCATGACAGATGGGTCGGTTTTTGTCCTGCGTATTAGCTCCATCCACGCAGCCAGAGATTTCTTATGCTCATTCAGGGCAGAGTATGTCCAGCCTAATCCTAATAGCGCCTTATTAGACAATGGTCCTTTGAGCTGGACTTGTTGCATATAATGTTTGGCCTTGTTAGGCGCATTCTCGTTCAAATATATATAGCCCAGGGCAACACTCGCTTTATCTTTTAAAGCCTGAAGTTCATTGTTATTTGTACCGCTGATTTTGCTTATTTGATCAAATGTCGCAATGCTTTCTTCTTTTCTGCCTATTTTGGAGAGTGAAACGGCCAGATTATATAAGGCGTATAACGACAATTCGGAATTACTTTTGATTTTGTTCAGTGCGTCAGCAGCTGGACCCTATTGGTTTTTTCGCATTAACAGGAGTGCTTGAAGAAAAAGCTGTTGTTCTCCTAACTCATTTTTCAGGTTACCCTTGATATGGGATAGTGATTTTTCGGCTGCATTATAATCTGCCCGTTGATACTGGATTTTTGCAACATGGAACCAGAGTTGTTCCTGGGTAATGGTATCGGTACCCTTGTCGAGCAAGTCCAGATAAATTTCAGTCGCTTCATTAGGCATGCCATAAGACAAATATAAGGTGCCTAATAGTAATTCTGTCAGTTCCTCTTCTTGTCCCAGGTCGGCATATGACCTCAGTGCAATAAGACGATTGATACCGATAAAATAGTTGCCCTGGTGAAGATCAAGAACGGCTTCCTTAATCCGTGGATTCTGGATTTGGGTCCAGTCTATATCCAGTTCTGCATGGGCGTTTACAGTAATAAACAAGGCTGAGAACAGTATCAGTGAGACCTGTTTGAATTTTCTGTAAAGGGGCATGATAGGGGTGGGTTGCATTATCCGGTTAATCCCATTCATTGACAGCGAATTCGGGCAGAAATTTTTCGCGAATATTTGTTACATTTAGTTCGATGGTTTTAGGTGCTTCGCTTTTATCAAATTTCAGTACAACACTGTTACTGTAATCATGCCTTTTTCCGACCTTACCAATTAATGTGGCTTCCAGAATGTATTGGCCGGACGGTAATTTTGCCGCATATATTCTTTTAACGCCGCCCCCGGCCAGTCCATCCAGAACTTCCTGGGTAAATTCATACCGAGCAGCAAATCTGTTATTCAGGGTGAGTTCCAGAGCTTGTAACAAAAAGCCGTCATTTATTGCCAGTGAGACATAAACAACCAACTCCTTACCGGATATTGATGTCAGGCCGTCTTCAAGCAAGGCAAAATCATGTCCCAGCTTGATGATATTTGTTTTGATCGTCTGGACTTTTTCATCCAGCACACGAAAATTCTGCTGTGAATTCACGCTTTCTGCAAATGCTGAATGAGCCCAGCATAAAGCGATGAATAATACAGCTGAAATTATGTTTTTCACGCTTGTTCCTTTATCCTTAGCAAATCCTGAGTCATGCACATTATTGTCAGATCCGGACTTTGTGCATTTTACGAAACAATTATGGGTTAAAATGTTAGATTTGTCGCACTTTCGTGGTTAATTTTCGAGTGTAACTAACGATTTTACATACAAAAAAATATGTTAAGTGGGTCGATAAATAAGTCTTGTCGTTCTCCCTAATACATCGGCTATCAGCTACATAACATAAGGTAATAGAAACAACATGCCCCTTTTAAGCTGGATCATCCTGTTTTGCCTGGTAGGTGGCGGAATAAGCGTCATGTTTGCCTCAATGCTATTACTGTTGTCAGACGATCGCCGAACGCGATTAATTCCCCATTTTGTCAGTTTTGCGACAGGAACATTATTGGGTGCGGCATTTCTCGGTTTGTTACCGCATGCACTTGAATCTGCGCAAGGCTATGAATCGCACAATATCATGCTCACTGTATTAGTGGGATTGTTGAGTTTCTTCCTGTTAGAGAAACTGGTGTTATGGCGGCATTGCCATTCCGCCCATTGCGAAGCACATGGTGTTGAACCTCCTCAAGATGTTGGTCATCACCACAAAGCCTCAACGGGTTCATTACTGGTCATTGGTGATGTTTTACACAGTTTTGTCGACGGTGTGTTGATAGCCGCAGCATTTATGACCAATATTTTGTTGGGCGTGGTGACCAGTCTCGCTATCGCCGCGCATGAGATACCGCAACAAATCAGTAACTTCATCGTGCTATTACAGGGTGGGCGGGGAACAAAGAAGGCGCTTTTCCTGAATATGTTTTCCAGTGTTGGCACGGTTGTGGGGGGGGTGGTGGGTTACTACAGCTTACATAACATGCAGAATGTTTTGCCTTATACATTGGCGGTAGCCGCGTCGGGTTTTATTTACATCGCGGTATCCGATCTCATTCCTGGCTTGCACAAACGTACCGCTCCCATTGAGATTGTGCAGCAGATGACATTGATAAGTATTGGTGCTGTTTTGATGTATTTAATAAATGCTTCTTTACATTGATTTTAAGGAACCTCTGATCAATTCGTGGATGACGTCGATGATAGACACATAGCCGTTCACTCAGAATTGATCAGAGGTTCCTGTTCCCTCTGGAGGTGCAAGTGATGGCAAGTTGGTACATGGTGACGTTGATAGGTAAAGATCAGCCGGGAATTGTTTCTCGTATTACTGCCGAGTTGTTCAAGGGAGGGTGCAATCTGGGTGAGGCATCGATGATACGCCTGGGTGTTAATTTCACTATTATGTTGATGGCCGAGTTTAACGGTAGCGCACAAGCATTGACAACGCTGATGACACCGGTGACAAACGAATTGGGATTGCATTTACATCTCGACAGCATCGACGGCAAATTACATCAGCATGAAACCATGGATGTCAGTATTACGGTTTATGGTGCTGATCGAGCCGGTATTGTTGCAGATGTCACAAAAGAGCTGGCACAAGCGGGTTTAAACATTCTGGAGCTTGAGTCCAGTGTGGGAGGCACAGAAGAAAAACCAATTTATATTATGCAAATTGATGGTCATGCCACACAAGGCGTGGCATTGATAGAAAAAGCAGTCGAGGTAATTAAAAAATCCGGTATTGATGTCGGGCTTAATATCACTGATGTAATGATAGGTTGAGCCATAAGCAATGCCATTATTGGAAATTCTGACTTACCCTGACCCGGGTCTCAAGCGGGCATCAAAAGTGATGGACACTTTTGATGATCAATTACGGGAGTTTATTACCCTGCTGGAAAGGACCATGCGTGCCGGACCGGGTGGTGTTGGTATCGCGGCGCCTCAAGTAGGCCGTTTTGAGCGTATAGCGATTGTCGATGTTTCCGCTAAAAAGAAAGTGACATCACATGGACGTTTGGTGCTTATCAATCCGCAGATCACCCACTGGGAAGGCACGGTAGTCGGACGGGAGGGTTGTATGTCTGTACCTGACTACACCGGCAACGTCATTCGCGCTGAAACAATTACTGTACAGGCATTTGACGAAAATGGCGGGCAACACGAATATCAATGCACGGGATACGAAGCCAGGGCTATTCAGCATGAGGTGGATCATTTAGACGGCCTGTTGTTTCTTGACCGCCTGGTCAGTCACAAGAATGATTTATTTCGCAGAAAAAAATACAAATAATTACTATTTCACCGCAAAGACGCAAAGAGCGCAAAGTTTTTTTATTTTAGAATATGATTCTTTGCGTCCTTCGCGCCTTTGCGGTGAAAACAGGAACTTGATTGACGGCTGTTGTCAGAGTGCGTGGCACGCACTTTGATACCGGAGGAGTTGGGTTTATTTCGTGATCAATTTTTTTAAATACGGCCACACATTATCCAGTAATACAGGTTGTGCTTCTGCGCGTGGATGCAGTCCGTCGCTTTGCAATAGCGCTCTTTTGGTCGCGACACCTTCCAGCAGAAAGGGTACAAGCTCCAGCTTGTAGTCTTTAGCAAGGCTTTTGTAACTGTTATGGAACTTCTGTGTGTAATTAAAGCCGTAATTCGTCGGGATTTGCATGCCCACAAGCAGGACTCTGGCGTTGGCTTTCTTGATGCGAACAATGATAGCGGACAGGTTATGCTGCATTTGCGTGATGGGTAATCCTCTCAGGCCATCATTGGCGCCCAGCTCAAGAATAACAATATCAGGAATATGTGTTGCCAATGCATGGTCAAGACGACTTAGTCCGCCGCTGGTGGTTTCCCCGGTGATACTCGCATTAACAACCTTGTAGGAGTAGTGTTTTTGAGTCAGTCGTTTTTGTAACAGGCCGACCCAGCTTTCATCCTGGCTTATGCCGTATGCAGCGCTTAAACTATCACCTAGCACAAGAATGACTGCGGAACTATTATCATATTCAGCGGCCTGAATGATGACAGGGGCTGGAAACAGATATGTAATAATAATGAAAAGAGGATATGTTAAGCGTTTATACATGGTAGACCAACTCAATAAAAATCAGACAATGCCTATTGTGCAAGTAGAGGGCCTCTCAAAGCAAGTAGCGAATGTCAGTGACAATGACACGCTGGTGTTACTTCAGGACATCAATTTTTCTGTTTACCCGGGAGAATCCATCGCGCTTATTGGCCCATCCGGTTCTGGAAAATCAACCTTGCTGGGTCTGTTGGCGGGTCTGGATGATGCTTCGACTGGCCGTATCCTGATTACCGGTATAAATATCTTTGACCTTGATGAAGATGCGCGTGCAAAGCTACGAGGCGAGATGATCGGCTTTGTATTCCAGTCTTTTCAATTATTATCCAGTCTGACCGCGCTGGAGAATGTGATGATGCCTTTGGAAATTATGGGGGTCAATGATGCCAGGAACCTTGCTACCCGGATATTGGGACGGGTCGGGCTGGAGCACAGATTACAGCATTATCCCAAACAACTCTCGGGAGGCGAACAACAACGCGTGGCAATCGCCAGGGCTTTTGCCCCCAGGCCGAAGATCCTGCTGGCGGATGAGCCCACCGGGAACCTGGACAGGGCAACGGGTAAACGCATTATTGACTTGTTATATGAGTTAAATAAGGAGCACGGTACCACGCTGGTGCTGGTTACCCATGATGAATCACTGGCTGAAAGATGCGACAGACAACTGGAGCTGATTGATGGGAAGCTGGGCGTTGAATCAAGCGTGTGAGCACGACTGCATGGATGCCGGAGGTAGGGCAGCGCAGGACGCAGTTGCCTACATGGATGTAGGTAAGGGGCGATAGCAGGATGCGGTAGCTTTGCCGAGGGGCGGAAGTTTTTAGCCGGGATGACGAGTCAGTTGCAGATTTTTCTTGCCTTAAAGGCTGGTATCCGGGTGATATCGAGGCCTGGCCTTCCTGGCGATACTGAGTATCGTTTAAAGCATTTATTCACCGCAAAGGCGCAAAGGACGCAAAGAATTAATATTAAAAAAACTTTGCGTCCTTTGCGCCTTTGCGGTGAATATTCATGCCGGTTCATGCTGGATTGACGGGCTATATTTTTTTTCCACACTAATATATGGATTACAGATGATTCATTTTGTGAAAGCCATTTGGAGGATCCGGGTCTGATCAATTTCGCATACCGCATGCTAAAGCGCGACTGGCGCGCCGGAGAGTTGCGTATTATTTTTATTTCTCTGGTGATCGCGGTCGCCAGTATGAGCTCAGTCAATTATTTTGTTGATCGTATTGATAAATCATTGCGCCAGCATGCAAACGAATTATTGGCAGCTGACCTGGTCATTCAGTCAGATCACCCGATAAGTCAAAAATTTTCTGGAATGGCTGCCGGGCAACAATTGCAAACTGCAAACGCATTTACGTTTAGAAGTATGGTGTTGGTGGGTGATAAAAGTCATCTCGCTGAAATCAAGGCGGTAGAAAGTGCGTATCCCTTACGTGGTCAGCTGCGAACTACAGATCGTTTGTTTGGTCCTGAAACCGCTACAACAGATATACCCGACACCGGGACCGTATGGCTGGATCCTGAGTTAATGATGCGCCTGAGTATTAACATTGGCGACAAAATTTCACTCGGTAAAAAAACGTTCCTTGTTGCCAGCATATTGGCCTATGAGCCTGATCGTGGCAGTGGCATGTTTAATATTGCGCCAAGACTTTTATTGAATATGGCGGATTTGGCTGCGACGCAGCTTATACAGGAAGGCAGTCGTATCAGTTATCACATGCTGCTGGCGGGCACTGATGCCGCTATTACAAAATTCCGGAAGCAGTCATCCGCCATTATTGAACGTGGAGAACGCATCGTGGAAGTGACCGATGCGCGGCAGGAAGTCCGTCAAGCATTGAATCGTGCGCAGCGTTTCCTCGGTTTGGCGGCGCTGGTCAGTGTGGTATTGGCCGCGGTTGCTATGGCCATGGCGATACGCAGCTATGTACAACGTCACCTGGACAGTTGCGCGATTATGCGTTGTGTCGGTGCCAGCCAGAGGTTCGTTTTTAATGTGTATCTTCTGGAAATGGTATTGCTGGGTCTGATCGCGAGTTTCCTGGGCTGTATGATTGGTTATTTTGGACATATTGCTCTGATTGCGGTATTGGGCCAGTTACTTGTTGTTGAGCTGCCCGCGCCTTCCTGGTTTCCGTTTTTGTTTGGTATGAGCTCTGGTCTTGGATTATTACTGGTGTTTGTTGTGCCACCCCTGTTGCAATTAAAAGATGTGCCAACGATGCGGGTCATTCGTCGTGAGTTGGGTGACATAAAAGCCACGACTTTGTCAGCGATAAGCCTGGGCACGATTGTCATTGCAGGATTATTAATATGGCAGGCAGGTGACATACGTCTGGGTTTGTATCTGTTCGGCGGTTTGCTGGTGACAATCATTGTGCTGGCCCTGGTATCGGTTGTGTTACTGATGGTGCTGCGACGCTTGCGAAAAAATGTCGGTGTGGCATGGCGCTTTGGTATTGCCAATATTTCACGTCGAGCAAAGTCCAGTGTTGCCCAGATTGTCGCGTTTGGTATTGGGATGATGGCACTTTTATTATTGTCCTTTGTCACCAATGACCTGTTAAAAAGCTGGAAAGAGCGATTACCTGCTGATACACCGAATCGCTTTGTTATCAATATTCAACCGGACCAGGTTGAGGGCATACGTCAGTTTTTTAAAGTGCAAGCGGTACAGGTGCCGGAATTCTTTCCAATGGTGAGGGCACGTTTGACAAAAATTAATGATAAAGCTGTGTCGCCGGGTGACTACGAGGATGCCCGTGCGAAACGCCTGGTCGAACGGGAGTTCAATTTGTCATGGGCTGAACAATTGAAGTCAGATAACAAAATTATCGATGGCAAGTGGTGGACAAGTGAAGATAGTGCAAAAAAATTGATTTCAATGGAGGAAGATATATCCAGAACCCTGGATGTAAAATTGGGGGATTCATTAACTTTTTTATTGTCCGGGGAGGTCTTTAATGTACGTGTGGCCAGTATCCGGCAAGTGGCCTGGGATTCATTCCGGGTAAATTTTTTCGCGCTGGCCTCGCCCGGATTGTTGGAGCATTATCCGGCGTCATATATCACCAGTTTTTATTTACCACCAGACCAACAGATTGTTTTGACACGCCTGGTTCAGCAGTTTCCGAACTTAACGGTCGTGGATATCTCATCCATTATGAATAAGATCAGAGACATCATATTGCGTGTCACCGATGCGGTGCAATATGTGTTTTTATTTACCTTGCTAGCCGGGCTTGTCGTTTTGTATGCGGCTATCCTGTCGACGCATGATGAACGTGTTATAGAAAGCGCAATGTTGCGTACCTTTGGTGCCAGCAAACAACAACTGGTCAAAGGTTTAATGAGTGAGTTTATTATTCTCGGTGTGATGGCGGGTATTGTCGCGGCTTTCGCGTCAACGGCGCTGGCCTATGTGCTCGCAGAGAACGTGCTGGAAATGCCCTATCATTTTAATCTCTGGTTATGGTTAGTGGGGCCGCTTGGGGGCGGCGCTGGCGTTGGGCTTGCCGGTTACCTGGGCGTAAGGTCAATATTAAAACAATCACCATTACAGATATTGCGCAGTGTGAGTGCATAAACGAAGCCAGGAAAATCATCTATCAGAGAAAAATGACAGAAATTGAAATTGTAAAATTCGAAGGCCAATATGCGCCTGTGATTAAAGCGATCAGAAATGCTGTATTCACCATAGAACAAAGCATTGATGCTAGCAAAGACCTTGATGGAGAAGATCCTGCTGCCACTCATATTCTGGTTAAGCTAGATGGTAAATATGTTGCGACCGGGCGGATGTTGAATGATGGGCATATTGGACGATTGGCTGTCCTTAAGGCATCAAG
>JAUWSG010000014.1:0-27500 GCA_030610155.1 Gammaproteobacteria bacterium | reverse complement strand
AAAACTTAATAACTCAAAATAACGCCACATTAACTCATCCGAAATCGACATTATTTTTCCGAACATCTCATCCGCAGGTTCATTTATCCCGATATAGTTCCCCAGAGACTTGGACATTTTCTGCACGCCATCCAGACCTTCCAGGATAGGCATGCTCAGAACGACCTGTGGCTTCTGGCCATACTGTTTTTGCAGGTCTCGTCCCACCAGCATATTAAATTTCTGATCGGTCCCACCCAACTCGACATCTGCCTTCATCGCAACAGAATCGTAGCCCTGGATTAACGGGTAAAGAAATTCATGTATCGCGATTGGCTGGCCATTTGTATAGCGTTTATCGAAGTCATCACGCTCCAGCATACGTGCGACCGTGTGTCTTGAGGCCAATTGCACCAGGTCTGATGCGTTCATTTCCCCCATCCAGCTGGAATTAAACAACACCAGGGTTTTTTCAGGTTCGAGTATTTTATAAATCTGAGACTCATAGGTACGCGCATTTTCTATCACATCATCACGCGTCAGGGCCGGACGTGTGGTATTTTTGCCAGTTGGGTCACCAATCATCCCGGTAAAATCACCAATCAAAAACAGTACTTCATGTCCCAGATCCTGAAACTGGCGTAATTTGTTAATCAAAACAGTGTGCCCGAGATGTAGATCAGGGGCTGTGGGGTCAAATCCGGCTTTTATACGCAGCGGCTTATTGTCAGTAAAGTGAGACTTGAGCTTCTCAACCAGCTCTTCCTCAATCAATACTTCATGCGTGCCTCTTTTAATGAGGTCCAGTGATTCTTGTAATGATGACATATACCTGCTTCTTTCCCGTTTTATAAATGATTGCCCAACCCACCCACGCGCCAGCGCAAGATTAACATATTCGGCTAACTGCACTCATCCTGATTATAAAATAACCTTGTAAAATCAACACCGCATGCTCCGTCATTAATGCTAAACTTTAGAAAATCCGGGCAATTATGCTACATTAACCTGTATTTTTGATATAAATAGCATTAAATCAACACACTATCGAGTCAACTTACTGAAAAACGGGTCGATACACTGGTAATAACAGGTAACACACGCACGAGACAAGTTGCACTCATTAAACGCTATTTCAGACGAATTAACATCTATGCCAAACAATTCTCCCCTTAATCGAGACTATAAAAACAGGGTATCCCTTGACGATGTCGAGGTGCGCCAGCAAACGTCCCGATACTGGATAATAATCGTGACCAGTTTTCTCTTGCTCGGTGGCGCGATTTATATGTTTCCCGACAACGCGGCACCACTGACAAACGCAGATGATCAAGCACTCATTAAACCAATAGCCGCCTCTGCGTCTATGTTGTCCGTACCACTCACTTTGCCCGACAATGATGATGCCGAACTACCATTGGACCTGTACAAAGCGGCCAATCAGCAATCACGAACTGTCAAAGTGCGTAATGGTGACAACCTGGCGCTTATCTTTTCGCGCATGGATCTTAGCCCGAAGCTGTTACACGATATGTTGTCCTCCAGTAAAAAAGCAAAACGTTTAAAACACCTGGTGCCCGGTCAAACCCTTAAATTTGTTTTCACTGATTACGAATTTACTGCATTGGTGCATGAAATCAGTAAAACCAGACAATTGCGTATTGACCGTATTAATAACAGTAATGGCGAGTCCTTTACGGCGTCGATTATTGAACGCACACCCGAAATAAGAATGACCCATGCATCCGGCACCATAAACTCTTCGTTGTATATGGCGGCGCAAGATGCTGAATTGCCCGACAACCTGACGATGGAATTGGCAAATATTTTTGGCTGGGATATTGATTTTGCGCTCGATATCCGCAAGGGAGACTCATTTGTGGTGGCTTATGAAGAATTGTTTCTCGATGGCGAGAAAATTCGCAATGGCAACATTGTCGCGGCCAAATTCATAAACAACAAAAAAACATTCCGCGCCGTTCAATACACAAACCCTGAAAACAAAACGGGCTACTACACACCTGAAGGCCGTAATATGAGGAAGGCCTTCCTGAGAACCCCCGTTGATTTTACCCGTATCAGTTCTCGATTTGGCAAACGTTTTCACCCGGTATTAAACCGGATGCGCGCGCATAAAGGCGTTGACTATGCCGCCCCCAGAGGCACCCCCATCAAAACAACCGGGGATGGCAAAATTCTGTTCAAGGGCAGAAAGGGCGGTTATGGAAAAGCGATCATCGTCCAGCATGGTAGCGGCAAACAAACCCTCTATGCACATATGTCCAGCTATAAGCGTGGTATACGACGTGGTAAATCTGTCAAGCAAGGTCAAACGATTGGTTTTGTTGGCAGCACCGGTCGCGCCACCGGCCCGCATTTACATTATGAGTTCCGCATTAATGGCGTACACCGTAATCCACTGACAATAAAATTTGCCAGCGCAAAACCTGTACCCAAGCAATTTATGTCCGACTTTAATGCTAGAACCCGTGAGTATGTTGCACTGCTGGATATCGTCGGCAGCAACATCGCATTCCGGACCCCATGATTCACACCTGTTATGGCTGAATATTATGTAGGCCTCATGTCTGGTACCAGTGTCGATGCAATAGATGCTGTACTGGTTGACCTTGCAGAAAACGCCCCCAAAATTTTACAAACCTATTCGTACCCTTTCCCTCGGGATGTACACAAAGAAATTATTTCTTTGTGTGAGATAACAGATAATGAAATCGTACGAACAGGCATGCTCGACATGCAATTGGGGCATCTGTTTGCAAATGCCACGCGAACATTACTCGCCAATGCCGACGTTGATCCATCCACAGTAATAGCCATTGGCAGTCATGGACAAACAATCAGACACCAGCCTGAAGGTGACCATCCTTTCAGTTTACAAATTGGTAACCCGGCTATTATTGCATTACAAACAGGCATCAACACAGTCGCAGATTTTCGTAATGCGGATATTGCAGCAGGTGGCCAGGGTGCGCCTCTGGTACCGGCATTTCATGATCAGGCCTTCGGATCCAGCGGTGTTAATCGCGTAATACTTAATATCGGGGGCATCGCCAATATTACCGCCCTGCCTGCAGACACACACCAGGTCACCGGGTTTGATACCGGACCGGGCAATACATTGATGGATGCCTGGATGCAGGAATATTTTAATGCGTCATACGATGATGGTGGTCGACTTGCACATCAGGGCACAATCAATAAAGCGTTATTAAATTCATTATTACAAGACCCGTATTTTGCGCAAACACCCCCAAAAAGTACTGGCCGGGAATATTTTAACCTGAGCTGGCTTAGTGATTACCTGGAACAACTGGATGCCACTTTCGAACCGCAAAACATCCTGTCGACTCTCACAGAGTTAAGCGCCCTCACCATCGCCAATGCAATCAACCAACACGCACCTGCTACCACCGAAGTGCTTGTTTGCGGCGGCGGCACAAAAAACCAATATTTGCTGTCCAGACTGTCAGACTTACTCGGCACCTGTAATGTAGACACGACCCAAAAATACGGTCTCGACCCTGACTGGGTTGAAGCGGTGGCGTTTGCCTGGCTGGCGAAACAAGCAGTAGAAGGCAAACCGGGCAATATCCCCTCCGTCACCGGCGCCAAATATCCGGTCGTGCTAGGGGGCATATATAAGGCGCTTAAAACATAGACCTTTTACCACGGGGGCCACCGGGCGCACGGGGAAGACAATTTTGGATTATAAAAAAGGGCGCATTTTATGCGCCATTTTTTATAATAATATACAAGGTTTTCCCCCGTGCGCCCCGTGTCCCCCGTGGTAAAAGGTCTTAGAAGATCAAAACCCTGTCACTAGACAGAGAAGGAGGATCCACAGCCACAGGTAGTCGTGGCATTGGGATTGTTGATAATGAACTGGGCGCCTTGCAGGTCTTCCTTGTAATCAATTTCAGCGCCGATCAGATACTGGTAACTGAGTGGGTCAATTAACAAAGTGACACCCGAATTTTCAACCAGAGTATCATCATCATTAACATTTTCATCGAATGTAAACCCGTATTGAAATCCGGAACAACCACCGCCGCTCACAAATACGCGTAAATTCAGCTTCTCATTGCCTTCCTCGACAATCAGTTGCGCTACTTTTTTTGCCGCGCTATCACTAAATACGATCGGTTTGTCAGTCTCAGCGACAGATTCTGTTTGACTCATAGTTTTCACCTCAAAAACAACACTATCTCTAATATCTAAATAGAGACATTACACTAAATTCGTTCAGGGAATAATAACGAATTACAGACGTTTATAAACAAAAACATTATCTATTTTCTGAGTAAATCAGTCAAGTATTAGACGGACAACTAAAAACTCGTTTGTGCGAATTGATCACCAGACATATTTACCTTATTTATCAGCAGCTTGCTGCACCATAATACCCGCAGGGTGTGATTTATTTTCAAATGATAAATATCGAATATGAATACGCGACAGGGTTGCAGCGTATGATTGAATTACCTGAAAAGCATCGTTTAAATCTACTTCTGAGTCAGATCAAGGCATAATTTGGGCAGGCGAGTCATTTTCATCGCTTTTTGTTTGATCGGGCGTTTCACCTGAAGAGGCAGACCCGGCTTGATGAACAAGATTACCATTTACTTCTGAGCCCATCGCCATCTCAATCAAGTTGTAATAAACATTACCCGTCACGCGGGCGTTCGGCGCCAGTTCTACACGTTCAGTCGCATAAACATTGCCAATTACCTGGCCATTGAGAATAATATTGGCAACACGCACATCCCCTTCGATGATTCCTTCATCACTGACTGACAATACGGACTTATCATCACCCTGGGCAATCACATTACCTTTGACCTTACCGTCAATATGCAAACCACCGCTATACCTGACATCACCCTGAATTTCAGTATGCTGCCCTACCAGAGAATCAATTTTTGTATTCTTACGTTTATTGCCTTTGCTGAACACGGTATTAACTCCTTCAATTCAACTCTTTTAGTTTAAAACGGCAGTCCAGTCATATGTCTTCTTCATATCCGTGAGTTTTCTCCCTTTTGGTAATATTTCCAGAAACACCCGTGTGGGTAAAAAACCGTCAGGAAATACTACATTACCTTCTATCGTCTGAAAATACTTAAACTTCAGGACAAGGTTTGTTTTCGCGCCGCCAGAGACCTGGTTTAATGTCAGTCGTTGTAACTTACCTGCTTT
Source organism: Gammaproteobacteria bacterium (assembly GCA_030610155.1). Classification (GTDB taxonomy): domain Bacteria; phylum Pseudomonadota; class Gammaproteobacteria; order SG8-11; family SG8-11; genus JAADIM01. The sequence continues at coordinate 22,304 of JAUWSG010000014.1, read as the reverse complement.
GATCCCTTCAAATGCAAGCTTGATTTTACCTCTGACAATACGTTCATTCTTCATGACCTGTGTTAAGACCAGCTTAAACTGATAAACACGCTCTTCTTGCGTCTTTTCCATGTTAAAACTTTGAATAGTCAATCCACCGGCTGACTCACGTGATGAAACTATCCCTCTATAAAACGCAACTTCTTCTTTTAGCTCCAGTATTTCCTGCTGCAGCTCTCTAAGGGTGACATCAACCTCGGCATAAGCGCCGCTCTCAACCTGACGCGAACGCTCCAGCATGGCGATATTTTCACGCAATCTGGCATTTTCATTGCCCAATTCATCACTGTACTCAGTCAGTTCCTGAATCTCTTTGCCCAGATCAAGGTTACTGTAACCTGCCTGTATCAGGCCAAAACTATATAAATACCAGCCTATTCCAAACGCAATAACAGCATACGCAAAGATCAAAAGCCAGGTTCTTACCGGCTGATGATGTTTTATAATGAGTTGCGTTGATCTTTTCGACATCCGGTGTGGTGCACTCAAAAAAGAGCTTCAAAATAAAGGCGAAAAACCAGGGTGATATTGTTCAACATCGGCATCCAGATACGTTTCTTTAAAGGTAGTTACAAGTTTCAAGTTGCAAGCCGCACGTTAAAATCAAAAAACCTGCTGTGTAATATCAGGGTAATACTGGTATATGAACCAGGCCCGCGGTTTCTTCCAGACCAAACATGATATTAAAATTCTGCACGGCTTGTCCCGCCGCGCCTTTCATCAAGTTATCTATCACAGACAGCACAACAACATTGCGACTGTCCTCAGGCTGATGAACGGCCAGGCGACACATATTTGCACCACTGACACTGCGCGTTTCCGGGTGCCCACCAGCAGGCAACACATCAACGAAGCATTCATCTTTATAATAGTCCTCAAACACGGCCTGTATATCCACATTTTTTTTAATCAGCGGTGCATACAAAGTAGCATGCATGCCTCTGATCATCGGTGTCAGATGAGGCACAAAGGTCAGGTTAATATCCTTTCCTGAAGCGGCGATTAATCCCTGACTAATCTCGGGTAAATGCCGATGTCCGCTGACGGCATAAGCCTTAAAGTTTTCCTGTGCTTCACAAAACAAGGTAGCAACGTTTGCCTTTCTTCCCGCACCGCTGACGCCGGACTTCGCATCTGCTATCAGGTTCGACATATCAATCAGGTCATTTTTTATCAACGGTAAAAAACCAAGCTGTACCGCCGTTGGATAACACCCCGGGTTCGCCACCAACCGGGCTGATTTTATTGCCTCACGATTCATCTCCGGCAGACCATAAACAGCCGTCGCCACTAATTCGGGACAGGCATGTTCCATCGCATACCATTTTTCCCACTCTTTCAGGTCCTTCAGTCTGAAATCAGCCGCCAGGTCGATAACTCTAACGCCTGCTTCCAGTAATTCAGGCACTAACTTCATCGCTATACCATTGGGCGTGGCAAAAAACACCAGATCACATGCGCATAGCGTCCCGGTATCAGGCGTAGAATAGTTTAAATCCAGATGCCCACGAAGATTGGGAAATAAATCAGCAACCGCTGTACCCGCTTCAGACCGTGATGTCACAACCTGAATATTAACCTCGGGATGAGCCGCAAGTAGTCGCAGCAACTCAACACCTGTATAGCCGGTCGCCCCGACAATGCCTACTTTAATCATAAGAACCTACTTTAAACATAAGAAATAGTGCCCTGCTTTTGTCTGATAAAGAACTAAAAACGATTATGACATAAATATAGCTACTTTGTGGCTGGCTGTTCTTCATTATAGATAAATGCTCTGGTGATATATTTTACGATCGCCTGAATTTGTTTTTCAGTTAATACCGATTTACATGCTGACATCGTCGTGCCGGGCAGACCATCACGTATCACCTGTCTCAAATGCTCAGGTGTCATCGACTTAACCTTCATGCCCGTTAAATCCCGGGGATGGGGCTGTAAAAAGCTGCCGATCCAGTTACGACCCGTGCCATCTTCACTGTGGCAAAACGCACAATTTTTCTGGAATAGTTGCTCACCCTGCTTTTCTTCTGCAGTTAGCGAGGCAATAACGGGGGCAACTTCATGAATTGAATACGGGGTAGCGCCCGACTGTGCATCAATTTGCCGGGATGATTTGTGCGAATAATTATTTCTGGGGTAAGACAAAGGCCTGGATTCCCAAATCACCCCTTCGTTGTCAACACGTGCCCGGTCATGGCAGGTCACACAGGCGGACATAAACAGCTGCTTGCCTTTTTGTTGTTCTTCTGTGAGGTCTTCCCACGGCGTATCGAGGGGAATCTCGTTAAGCGCAAAAGGAAATGCAATGGCGTAACGTTCGTGGTCCGGCCAACCATTTTCGACGGTATGGTATTTTGTGTTGAGTTTCTTGTCTGTCATAAATTCCTGTCTGACAAAATCAACCACAGCCTGAATATCGGGTTCATCCAGAACCGCACTGAAACCCATCATCGCGGTTCCCGGTTTACCCTCTGTGACAGCCGCGATCATCTGTTCACGACTCAAGCTGTCCGGCGAGGTTTGAGTGAAATCCCGTGGTGAGGGTGAGATAAACGAACTTGCCAGCGTTTTCGCATTGCCAGAATAGCCATGACAAAAATAACACCTGAAATTATAAATTTTGCGCCCGCGCTCATGACTCGAAAGCACATTCAAATCGCTGACGGGCAAACTACTCTGTACGTCTAAACCTGAGTTGACCTCTAATCTGTCTGTCTTAACGAAAGCGCTAACGCCAGCTCGCGTGCTTTTTTTTTCTTCGGGTCAGTGCGTTGAGAAGTTTTATCATCGCCCGTTTGTGTCGTGCCTTCAGTCCCTGCACTGGTCTGAATAAACGTCTGAAAAACAAACTCTGCTACATCGGCAATCTGCTGTTCATTTAATACTTTTTCCCAGGCAGGCATCACCGTGCCTCTTTTACCTTTACTAACGGCCGTAAATAATTGCGGCCGGTTATAAAACGCACGAGAAGCATCACTGGTAAAATTTCTGGGACGCGGCGTGATAAAATGAGATCGTGGACCTTTTCCATCACCTTTTTTGCCATGACAAACAAAACAATTATTCATGTAGAATTCCCGTCCTTTGGCAAGGTCTCCCACGACGCCGTTCGGCATAGGCAATGCCATATCAATTTCAGCATGCTCTGCGGGGACAGGTGCTTGTCCTGCGCCAGCGGATGGTTGCTCGCTACGCTTTTGCGCCTGGTCATGCGGACCTTGATGAGGATCAGTTGATGGTTTCGTGTCAACACGGGCGACTTTTGCCTTTGACAACACTTTTTCGTCCACCACATGCATGAATGAAGATCGGATATAAGAGACAACCGCTTCAACATCGTCTTTGGACAGGCGTGTAGTAAATGCCATCATTGCGGTGCCCGGCCTGCCATTCGTGACGGAATGAATCATACGTTCGCGGGTCAGTTCTGACTTTGCCTGCGCTGAAGTAAAATCACGCGGCGCCGGATTCAAACCACTTCGCGCCCATACTGCGGTGTTACCTTTGTCGCCATGGCAGGAAGCGCAGTTCTTTTTAAACAGTTTCTGGCCCCGTTGGTTCTGCGCGGTGTGTACTACAGCAGGCACGGCTGCGTTTGTTGTTGCAGATGAAGTGGTTGCTGATAATGTAGTAGCAGGCTTTGGCGTTTCCGACGCGCGCATAAAAGTCGTTCGTATATAATCGACGATTGAGGCGATCTCTTCGGTAGTGAGTTTGCGGTTGTGTGCCACCATCGCAGTGCCGGGACGACCGTGGGTCACTGAAGCAATCATACGCTCCCGACTCAATTCCTTCGCGGCTTCAGGCAGGGTAAAATCACGCGGTCGTGGGTTCATGCTTCTCACCACCCGTGTTTTGCCATTACCGTTTTCCCCATGGCAGATAGAACAATATTTCTGGAACAGAACGGCCGGCGATGCCCCTTTAGCGGTCGCTGACGCGGTTTTAATCTTTTTTTCTGCTGCCGCAAGACCTGCAAACGGAACCAGAGCAAAAACAAGCAACAATGCGCTGCTCAAAATATTACATTTTATCTTCATTTAAACATCCGTCGTTATTAAAATAGCCCTATAAACAAAGTATAAATTATTGCAGAAATCACGTCTGTAGCCGCTAAATTAACTGGAACAGAGAAAAAACCCCAAATCAGCTATACGGCATGATTTTCATACATAAAATCATAGCTACAAACAATGTTTTTGGTTACAGTGTTAAGCAAGGGCATGAAGTATAACTGATGGGTCATTTTACGCTAAGTGAATGAATTGGAAAGCAAGATTAATCATCTTGGCAACAATCTTCAGGCGTAATTTCAAAAAACTCGTTAAATCGGTTATTAAAACCACAATTTTGGCACATTATTCATGGTAATTACGGCTAACAGGCTACTTTATAGTATCGTACCTGTGATCGCGCTGCTTATTCTTGGCGGCATTTGGGGCACAAACACCCTGGCTGAAGCAATCATAGGGGATCCTGTATTAGGCGCCGATGACCCTATACTGGGGTCCAAACATGACTTCACCGGACTCAATGAACGAGCCGGGGTTGCAGCAATGACGGGCGTCGCGTTTTCTGACTATGGCTACTCCTGTGTCTATTGCCATATTCCTCCTGAAGAGACCGGCGCCGATCCTGCCGAGTTTGGTGGTATCACGGACTGGAACCGTTTTGAACCCGCCACAGAAAATTATAAACTCTATCAAAGTGCAACCCTGGATTCTCTTACCGGCAAGCCCAACCCCATCAGCATGCTATGCTTGTCTTGTCACGATGGCACGATGGCAGTTGATATGGTGGTTTTTAAACCACCCACTTTTGACTCTGCCGAAGATAAAGCCATGCATATGAGAATGAATACCAGTGATGATATTGAAAGCTGCGGTAAATGCCATAATGGCCAGGTTGCCCATGATATTGCAGTAAAAGTCATTGGTACCGACTTAACCAATGATCACCCGATATCCATGCGCTATGCCGGTCTGGATATTGGTTTTGGTGCAGCAGACCCGGACTTTAAATCACCCGATCACTCGGGCGGTTTCGATAACGGTGTAAAACTTTATAATGGTAATGTAGAATGTGCCACGTGTCACAATGTACATAATCCAGCAAATGAACTGTTATTACGCGCCGAGGCAGAGACGTTATGTTTCACTTGTCATCTAAAATGACTGGTAGTTTAACTTTTTTTAAAGTAACAAGTTGTAAATTCATAAGACGTTTTACACCCCCCACTCTAATCGTAATGACGATTGCCCTGCTGACCGCATGTGGTGGCGGAAGCAATGTCGGCGAATTCGTTCCGCCTGTTTACCCGGGCCCGCCTGAAAAGCCCCGCTATATTTACGAACGAACATTCCGCTCCAGTTTTGATGTGAAAGAAGTCACCGGCATGGATCGTTTTAGACAAGCGGTCACCGGACAAATGGGCTCGGCAAGAGGTCTGGCTAAACCCTATGGCATAGCCGTCTTTCAGGGTCGTGTTTATGTGACCGACACGGTCGGTCGTGCCGTTTATATGTTTGATGTCCCGGGCAGAGATTTCAAGACCATTGGCGTAGAAGGGGCCGGCGCCATTACCAAACCGATCGGTATCGCAATCAGCAAAGAAGGCGAATTGTATATCGCGGACCATACATCAAAGCGGGTCATGGTATATGACAAAGACGGCGAGTTTTTACGCGCCATTGGCGGCAGTGAATATTTACGCAAGCCCTCTGGCGTCGCAATTAGCCCTGATGGCAACACCCTGTATGTGATTGATACCGGCGGGATCGATGACCGCGAGCATCATCGCATGACATTATGGGAAGCTAAAACCGGGGTATTCATCAAAGCAGTGGGGACTCGAGGCACCGAACCCGGTAATTTCAATTTGGCCCTGCAGGCAACGACGACGCCTGACGGTACTGTTTATGTTGTCGACGGCGGTAATTTCCGTGTCCAGTCCTTTACCGCAGACGGCGAGTTCATACGCACTATTGGCACCATTGGTCGTCAGGGAGGCCAATTTTCTCGACCAAAAGGCATCGGCGCTGATTCTGATGGTAATATTTATGTTGTCGATACGGCTTTTGGTAATATCCAGATTTTCAACCCAAAAGGTGAGTTCCTTTTATGGGTCGGCAATCGTGGTAACTCGGGCCGACCCGGTGAATTTATGTTGCCTGCGGGTGTTGCCGTTGACGAAGATGGGCGAATTTATATGGTGGATCAATTTTATAAAAAAGTGGATGTATTCCGACCTTATGAGCTGGCAAAAGAAGATGGCTGGTTATCCAGTCGCCGCGAGAAGAAAAAATAATCACCACTTGAGCTTCAGCCACATTAAATTTGCGCCTAATAAATAACCAAATAAACAGCAATAAAAACAACCATTTAGCACTCTCTCCTTTCGACATAAGTTTGACACCCACCCGAAATTTAGGTACCTTATTGCGAATTAGTTTTGTGATAGTGATACATAATTTTTTTTATCACCTCATCGCAAACTATTTAAAAATCAGGAAGAAAAACAGAACTTTTACGGCTAGGACGCCTGACGACTGATCACTCAATTGAATTACGATCAGAATAAAAAATACAAGGCCGAGCGTTTAGCTATTAGGGAAGGGGGTAGTAGTGTGAGCAAAAGGCTATTAGTTTTGCTGGTTGCAATTGCATCCACATTTTCTTTTGGTAGTGTATTAGCGGGTGAAGGCTGGAATCCATTATCAGGTGCCACCGCCCAGGGCAGCATTATCAATACACGCCATAATCTCACAATGAGTTATCTGGGCGCAGCGGCTCAGCTAATGGACTCCTATCGCAATAATTACGGTGAAATTTGTGTTTATTGCCATACCCCTCACGGCGCAAATGCACAGATTGATGCACCGCTCTGGAACCGCACCATTAATACCAACCAATACCAGGTATTTGACAAGGTCAGAACACTAAACCAGCCCATTACGCAACCTGGCCCGAATTCTCTGACTTGCTTATCCTGCCACGATGGCACCATTTCACCCGACTCCATTATTAATATGCCAGGTTCAGGTCGCTACAATAAAACGGCTGAAACTGTCTGGGACCCAAATGCACTGGATGCCTGGGCGCGTGATTATGGCGGCAAAGGACCCATAGGATTAGGATCGGTCGGGCATAAACGACTGCAGAAAACACCCAGCGGTGATAGCTGCATGGCCTGCCACAACCCATCTGAAGTACAGGCGGGCGCAAACCCGGCATCAGACTTTACCGTTTTTTCAATTGAAGAAGATTTACGGGACGATCATCCGATAGGTATTTTGTTTCCTTATTTATATGGTGAAGCATTAATCCCAGGCCGGGATTTTTATGTCCCCACTGGAACACAAGTTGGTAAAATGGACTTCTTTGACACCGATGGCGACGGTTATCCGGATAAAGATGAAGTTCGCATGTATGACACCGGAGATGGACCGGAAGTAGAATGCGCTTCTTGCCATGACCCACATGGCGTGCCTTCCGCTGGCACAGGCACCCGATTTAATCCCAGCTTTTTACGCGTCAATAATGGTGTTGTAAATGATGGCACCGCGGGCACAGCCGGCATAGTCAGTAGCACCGGCAGCGCACTTTGCCTGACTTGCCACGATAAATAAAACTGTTATTCAGTTACCAAAAAGCCCCGACTTAGCGGGGCTTTTTTATGCCCGTGAAAACTATAAGACCAATTTACCATGGGGGGCGCACGGGGAAAAGACCTGATAATGTTTTTTACCACGGACGAATACATGGACGTATGAAGGTAGGGCAACGCAGGACGCAGTTGCCGAGGTCACGGAGAAAAAAGAGAGAATTATTTTAAAACCTTTCTCCCTAAGGGAGAAAAGAAACAAACCTCTGTTTTTTCTCCGTGACCTCCTTGGTAAAAAGTCTTAATCTTTAACTGTCTTAGTCTTCAATCTGGATGGTGCCAACGAACAGCACGGAAGGGAAATTGCGTTGTAACTCTTTGCTATAGAAGTTCGACATAAACACGCCGGTACTGTATTGAATCCGTGTCTCCGGCTTTAGCTCTGTTTTCGGGCCGGCGATCCAGACCAGGCCTTGTTTGTCATTCTGCACCAGCATATAGCTGTATGCAGATGCATGAATGACTTCTTTAACAATACCTGCATTAGGTAACACAAGTTTTCGTTTTTTACGTTCTTCTATTTTTACTTTATAGGCCTGCGCTTGTGCCTGATTGCCTGTGAAGCCGATATTACCTGCTTTATCAAACGTCGCATATTCCACGCTGGTTAAATAACCTTCGCGATTGGTCCCGCCCAAGACATAAATCCAGTCTTTATATACAACGGCATTAAAACTTGCTCTGGGTTGTGTCAACGGTGTTGATTGCACCCACTGGCTTACTCCACCATCATTTGAAACCCGGCTTTTCTCGATACTATCCAGATATTCTGCACCCGTGATTCCGCCCAGTGCAAAAAGATCGTCATTATGCCCTGCGGTAGCGAGTCCATAACGTCCGGTCTGTAATGAACTGGTCGATTGCCATTTCTGGAACGCGCCTGAGCTTGATACACGCGACCATTCTACATCCTGAATACCGACACCTTTTGTCTGATCATGACCACCGATAACATAGGCAATGTCTTTGTATTTTTTCAACCCGGTCACATATCTGGGTATGGTTAACTTTTCTTTTTCCAACTGCCATTCGCCCAGCTTTCCATCTTCAAGAAAACTGACCCGTTCAACCGTATCCAGCAGCGCGCCACCAAAACCGCCAAAAGAATATATAGAATCTCCAATGATAGTCACCTTGCTACAACGTCGTGGCAGGACCATTTTTGCTTCAGCTTCCCAGGGCCCCAGGCTGCCATCAGGTAAAATACGCGCGCGCTCGACCGTGTTTAGCAGGTCTTCACCATTTGCACCTTTACCACCACCGATGACATAAATCGAACCGTCACGCACAACCGCGTCGATAAAAACACGCTCCTCTTGCAGCGCGGTGCCTTGTTGCCAGGGAGCAAGTGAACCGTCATTATTTATTCGAGCATAAATAGCATCATTGAGAATATTGCGGCCATCCACCCCGCCGATCATATAAATCACACCATTAGAGACCACTGCTGCGGCACCTGCCCGCGGAATGGGCAATGAAGCAGTTTCCTGCCAGCCCTGTATCCAGACAGCATCCTTATCCTGCTTGTCACTGCAAGCAAGCAACATGAGCGCCAGGGGAATTATAATCAGATTTGCAAATAGTCTACGCATGGTTGAATTATATATTTAAATCAGAAAAGTACGAATTCACCGCAAAGGCGCAAAGCACGCAAAGAATTTTTTTATATTAAAAACTTTGCGTACTTTGCGTCTTTGCGGTGAATATTTATCAGAGCTTGTAGTTTGAAATTCTGGCGACACCACCAAAGCTGCCGACCCAGAGTGTGCCATCGCTTGCTTTGGTTAATGAGAATACATTGTCTGCAAACAAACCATCTGCTTTGGTCATGATAGAAAAACCTTTTCCATCTACATTTGGTCTGGCCAGACCCTTGTTTGTACCAATCCATAGCCGGCGATCTTGTTCATCAAGCTTTAACGTAAAGATATGGTTACCTGGTAATCCATCCTTGACGGTATAGTTTGTCCAGTTTTTGCCATCAAAACGGGACAGTCCCCCACCCCAGGTGCCACACCAGACATTACCTTCGTCATCGACCACCATCGACACGATATAATTAGGGTTGTAACCAATTTTTATATCACCGCCCGCTTCTGCCTGCTGTGCAGCATGATGCTGCGAGACCTTGGACGGATCATTTTTAAACGGATTGTCTGCTTTTACAATTTCGTAGTCCGCGCCCAACCCGTCTTTATGTTGCCAGTTGGTCCACTTACCTTCTTTAAGCCGCGCCAGGCCGCCTTCAGTAGCAAACCACATTTCACCATTTTTACCTATTTCAGCGCCATATACCCAGTCATTCGGCAGGCCACCGTTGGTATTTTCGATCGTGTAATTGGTCCATTTCGAAGGATCATCCAGGTCGCCGCCTTTGACCAGGTTGACACCTGACCAGGTCGCAATCCAGACATCACCTTTTTTATCCCGCAATACATCATAAACAAATTGGTCGGCCAGGCCATCAGGAATATTGTAATTGCGCCACTTCTCGGTTTTCAAATCAAAAACCGACATACCGCCACCATAGGTACCGACAAATATGCGGTCATCCAATCTGCTGACATGAAATACACCATTGGAAAGCAGACTTTTGTTCTTCACATCAAACAAATCATATTTGTCCGATTTGAGATCATAACGAATCACACCGCCGGATGTGCCGACCCAGACTTTGTCACCATCCGCCAGCATGCCTTTGACATTACGATTACCCACGCGAAAATGTGAGAAGCCGACGCCCTGGTTCTTTGCCCGTTCCATTGTCGACGGGTGGTTTGGTGGCATCGTTCTGCCGGCCCCCTGCCCTGACAAACCAGGCAGTGTGCCTTGCTGAGCAGCCTGGCTCGCGGTTGTTGTCGATACTTGCGGCGTCGCGGCAACCGTTTTTTCCTTTCCTTGTTTCATTCCCAGGGAAAACGCACCGGCAACAACGGCGCCTACCACAATAATTAAAATTGCCAAACCCTTATAATCAAGCTTCACTTCAACCTCCAGATAGTAAATACCCGATGCTAAAAACCAGGTGCCGGGTACTCAAAACATAGCGCATAAGTTCATATTGACTCTGCACTCAACTTATTTACTTAATAAAATTATTTACTTAATAAAACAACACCCGCTCGACTGCCGACCCACACCGAGCCATCAGGTGCCACTTCAACCGAATATATGCCGTTGTCCAGCAAACCATCTTCGCGGGTAAAGGTATACCAGTCTTTTCCGTCAAAATAAGACAAACCGTTGTTGGTACCAAACCAGACATTGTCATTTTTATCCAACGCAATGCTATAAACGATGTTGCTTGCCAAACCATCTTTAGCCGTATAATTTTTCCATTTTGTACCATCGAAATGGCTTGCGCCGCCGCCCCAGGTACCGGCCCACACACTATCATCAGACGCTACCTTTAATGTAAAGGTATAGTTCGGGTTGTAAGTTTCCTTGCCCTGTAACATAACACTCAAGTCATGTCGGGAGCGGGTACCCAGACCGGTATTTTCACTTACAGGTAAACCTTCCGCATTCTGCGCACCCAGACCCTCCTTGTGTGTCCAGGTACTCCATGTGGTGCCATCAAACATATTCACACCACCTTCTGTACCAATCCAGACCCGGTCTTTTGAGTCTACTGCCAGCCCATATACCCACTCATTGACCAGTTCATCCAGATAGGTATGAAATTTACCGGTTTTCGGGTCATACGTATTCAAGCCATACCAGGTACCAATCCAGATCGTGCCATTAGCCTGTTCGGTAAAAGAATATACCCAGTAATCCGCCAGACCATGCATAGGAAACCAGGTTTTCCATTTTTTGTCTTTCAGATATGAAACGCCACCACCATTGGTACCAAACCATATACCACCCATACTGTCCGCCATCAGGCTGAATATATACTCATTGGCAAAACCATTTTCCCGGGTATAGGTGTTACGCATATCACGGCTGACCAGATCCACTTCCAGCGCACCCACTGTTGTGCCTATCCATAACGTTTTTGTCGATTCATCAATGGCCAGCGAACGCACATAGACCGTCTCACCGACATCAAATGTCTCCACTACCTTGTAACCACTTGCGGCGGCCCCCTTTGCTGATGAAGAGGCAGGCGAAGTAGCCGCGGCCTTTTGTTTATCCTGTCCCTGTTGAGGATCCTGCACATCACTACAGGCAAACAGGGAAACAAACAAAAGAGGTAATACGAATTTACTGACTGTTTTCATTAAAATTTTCTTTAATTAATATATCTAAAATGAAGTCGTTAATTAAAACAAGGTCCTTAAATAGGCAATGATATCCATTATCTCCTCGTCCTTTAACAAGCCCTGATAACCCGACATCATTCCCTTGCCAGATTTGATCGTCATCAATAACTGCGCATCCGGCACCATTAGTCCTTTGGCTTGTTTAAAATTAGATGCATTTTCCATTTTAGTAGAACCGCTATCAGCATGACATTCTGCACAATGCCGCTCATAAAGCGGTTTGCCTTTAAAAGGATTCCCCGCAACAGCATTACCGGCAAAACACCATACCAGTAATATCACAGCAGATATTATTATTTTACTGTTAGCAGAGCTCATCACTGTAAATTCTAAATATTTTTCCTGTGCGCCTTATGGCACAACCGAATTAATTAAAATAGGAATTTCCGTTGTCCCGACTGAAATAACAGAACTCTTGCCCTCGAAGTCACCACTTTGCGGCATCGCGTTTCCGCTTTTAGATACTCTGGCACCGACAACAACATCGGTAAAGTTCGAAAGTTTCATCGCCGGATTCATCGCCAGCGAATCATCCAGAACAAACGTAACGGGTAAATCTTTGACCTGTTTACGTAAAATGGCCAGCGGCATACGAGGCCCGGTCGCAGCACGCGCAAAAATAAAAACCGTATCCGTTGGCGAAGCATTTGCAGCAAATATCGGCGCAAGATTTACCACACCACTAACACTGCTCGCACCTGGTGAGGCAGTGGTACCTGATGCCTGTGGAGGCGCGGATGTCGTCGATGTAAAAGCAATACCACGAGAAGTCATCAATGATTTCACTTCGCCAATATTACGCTCAATTTGTTGCGCACTTTCCGAACCGGGAGGAAAAATTTGCAACAACTTTTCCCAATAACCCAATGCCGCTGGAAAATCCTGCTCCTGATAAGCCCCGGTACCCGCCAGCCAAAGTGATTTCTGATGAAAGGGTTGTAATGTTAATGCCTTTTTAACCAGCTCATAAGGTCGTCCCGCCATTGATCGATCATTGGCAACCGCCAGGGTGTCCGCCAGGTCCGCCAATAAATCCGGGTTTGTTTCACCCGCTAACTCGACCGCTTTACCATAGGCCTTACTGGCTTCAAGATGACGTTTTTGAAAATAATACGAACGCCCTAACATGACCCAGCCTTCGACATCGTTCGGATTCGAGGCCAGACGTTGTTGTAAACTAACGATCATATCTTCAATCGGGCCTTCATGACCTTCTGCACTGACATTAACAGCAGCAGCGTCATCTGGTGAAATCGCCGCCAGACCACCACCGGTCTGGTTATACACAAGAATGGACGCGACTGGCAAAGCAATACCAATAATTATCGCAGCCACTTTGCCCCAGGATGATGATTCAGGCATTACCTTATCGTCATCATCATATTTCACGTCATCCAGCAAACCGCGGTCCAGGTCCTCGCGTGCTTTATTATACTGCTCCTGCGTAAGCACACCCGCACTCAAGTCATCTTCAAGCTCAGCCAGTTTGTCATTGTGTATCGCCACGTTAACACTGGTGCGTTGCACATCTTCCTTTTTCTGTGAAGCCTGTAACAAGGGGGGCAACATAAATAATAATGCCGCTGCAATCAGCAAAACGGCAACAATCCAGAATACCGTCATAATTGATCATCCTTCTGTTCGGCACGTAATAAATTTTCTACTTTTTTGCTCTCATCTTCTGACAATGAAGGCGCAGCGACAATCTGTTTGCTCCTGCGCTTCAGGCTGACAATTAAAAATATGCCGCCAACAAGCAAAAACAACAGCGGTCCAAACCAGAGCAACATCGTGCTCGGTTTCATTGGTGGACGATAGCGCACAAAATCACCGTAGCGTTCCACCATATAATCAATAACTTCCTGTTCTGACTTGCCTGCTGACAACATTTCCCGGACCTGATTTTTCAGATCAACGGCCAGAGCCGCATGAGAATCCGCAATAGTCTGGTTCTGACAGACCAGGCAACGTAACTCATCTGAAACCGCGTTTACCTTTTCTTCCAACACCGGGTCTTTAGCCATAGGCGTTGCTTCCTTGGCGACAACGGGCGCCAGGAAAGTCAGCATAATGAATAACAGTGTAATTCGACTCATCCTTTTTCCAACTCCCTGACTAATGGCATCACGTCTTCAACTAAAGATTTCCTTGAAACAGGCCCGATGACCTTGTGACGAATAATGCCCTGCTTATCGATGACAAAGGTTTCAGGCACGCCATAAACACCGTAATCGATGCCTACCCGGCCATCAAAATCGACCACGCTTAATTTATAGGGATTACCATGTTGCTGTAGCCATTGTTTTGCATCTTTGGGCGCATCTTTGTAATTCAGGCCATACAGCGGCACTTCTGCACGTCGCGCCATTTCCATCAACAGTGGATGTTCAGCACGACAAGCGACGCACCAGGACGCCCAGACATTCAGCAACCACACCTTGCCTTTCATTTCTTCAGGCGTAAAAGAGGCCTGAAAATCATGTAACTGCGACAGCTTGAATGAAGGCGCCGGTTTATTAATAAACGGTGACGGTACTTCGCGCGGATTAAGACTTAAACCCCGCCAGAGAAACGCAACCATAACGCCGAAAATAATCAGCGGAACAAAAAATTTTAAATAACGTGCCATTTAATTACTAACTCCGTTCTTGTTCTCAATTTATCCTGATGACAGATCTTATTGACCCGTCTTTATTAACCTGTCTTTATTAACCTGTCTTTATTAACCCGAGCACTCAGGCTTTATCAGTAGCCAAACCTTTCGCATCAGCCTCATCAGCTGACTTGCCGGCCGGTTTAGCTACGGGTTGTTCTGTTTTTCGACGCGCCAGTCGATAACGACGGTCAGTCACCGCAAGAAGGCCACCCAGCGCCATAAAAAGAGCTCCACCCCAGATCCAGTCAACAAACGGTTTGTAATAAACCCGCACGCTCCAGGCACCCTGAGCCAGCGGTTCGCCCAGTGAAACATAAAGATCACGTAGCAGACCCGTATCAATGCCCGCTTCTGTCATCGGCATACGTTGCACGTTGTACAAACGTTTTTCCGGGTATAGCACGGTTTCAGGTTCGCCATTTTTAGTCACGAATATTTGACCACGTGAGGCTGTATAATTAGGGCCTTCTATTTTGGTTGCGCCATCAAAACGAAAGGTATAGGCACCAATATCAATGGTATCGCCAATTTCCATTCTGACGTCCTGTTCCGACTCATAGTTAGTGACACAGGTAATACCAATAATGGTGATCGCAACACCGAAATGCGCCAGATTGTGCCCATAATAACTTCTTGGCAGGCTTTTTAACTTATCCAGCACCGAGCCTTTTCTGGTCGACATGGAAACACGCATCCAGATATTGGCTATCACACTAAAGATGATCCAGTAAGCCATAAACAGTCCCAGGCTCACTAACGGTAACCATTCTTCCGCCAGGAAAGGCACGACAAGCGCACAAATAACAGCTGCAACAAAAGGAACACGCATGACTTTTACCATGTCATGCACATTGGCCTGTTTCCAACGTGCGACCGGACCGATGCCCATCATGATAACCAGAATGACCACCAGAGGAACGAACACTGAATTAAAATAAGGCGGGCCAACAGAAATCTTACCCATACCTAATGCATCCAACAACAGCGGATAGGTTGTACCCAGCAAAACAGAACCGCAGGCAACCACAAGTACTACGTTCGCGATCAGCAACATGGTTTCTCTTGAAACCAGCTTGAAGTCACCACCCAGACCCACTCTAGGCGCACGCCATGCAAACAAGGCCAATGAACTGCCAATCGTTGCGAGTAAGAAAATAAGTATAAACAGACCACGCTCAGGATCAGTCGCAAAGGCATGCACTGAGGTCAAGACACCCGAACGTACCAGGAAGGTGCCTAACAAACTCAATGAAAAAGCAAAAATAGCCAGCAACACCGTCCAGTTTTTAAAACTACCGCGCTTTTCTGTTACCGCCAGCGAATGAATTAATGCTGTTCCCATCAGCCAGGGCATAAATGACGCGTTTTCTACCGGATCCCAGAACCACCAGCCACCCCAGCCCAGTTCGTAATAAGCCCACCAGCTGCCTAAAGCAATACCAATAGTCATAAACACCCAGGCCACGGTTGTCCAGGGACGTGACCAGCGCGCCCAGGCCGCATCGAAACGACCACTTAACAAGGCCGCAATCGCAAAAGCAAATGCGACAGAGAAACCAACATAACCCATGTATAACATGGGAGGATGAATGATCAGACCAAAGTCCTGCAGCAATGGATTCAAATCGCGTCCATCAACGGCCGCAGGTAACAGGCGATCAAAAGGGTTGGAAGTAAACAACATAAAAGCCAGGAAACCTACGGAGACCAGCCCCATGACACCCAGTACTCTGGACACCATATCCTGCGGAAGATTTTTACTGAAGATCGAGACTGCAAGCATCCAGCCAGATAACATGAACATCCACAGCAACAGGGAACCTTCATGGCCACCCCAGATACCGGCAAATTTATACTGCACCGGCATCGCTGAATTGGAGTTCGTCGCCACATACGTTACAGAAAAATCATCATTTAAAAACGCATAAGCCAGACAGGCAAAAGCCAGCGCCACAAAGGCAAACTGAGCTTGTGCTGCCGGCCTTGAAATGGCCATCCATGAATGATCGTCCCGCTCTGCACCCCATATCGACAAAACACCGGTCGCCATGGCAATACACAATGAGGTAATTAATGCAAAATGCCCGATCTCTGGAATCATTCTGACTCTCCCTTACTTTATATTCTGGTTGTTCGTGCTATTAGTTATTTCTGTTTTAAAACTGACTGATGCCGTGCCTAGTTAGTACTAACGTTTTTTTGCATATTGGCTTTCTCGCCTTTTTCTATTGCGTCCTGAACTTCAGGCGGCATATAAGTTTCATCATGCTTAGCCAGCACTTCATCCGCCATAAACACACCATTACTGCCCAGCTTGCCTTGCGCAACCACACCCTGGCCTTCCTGGAACAGGTCCGGCAAAATGCCGACAAAAGTCACATCCATCGTTTCCAGCTTGTCAGTCACCTGGAAATGGACGGTCAAGCCATCATCCTCACGCTTCAAACTCTTGTCTACCACCATGCCACCCAAACGAAATGTCCTGTCTTTGGGTGCCTTATCAGCTTTAACTTCAGTCGGACTAAAGAAGAAAGCGACATTACTGTTCAGTGCGTTTAACACCAGGCCGGCTGCCACAGCCAACCCGGCCACGCCAACAATCACAAATATTAAACGTTTATTTCGTGCTTTCATTTCATTTTTACCTTGTCTAAATACATTGAACCTGAACAAATTGAGCCTGATCAATCTGTGTATATTAAATATTATTCCGCGTTGCGTTTACTTCTGTCAGCCCTGATAAAACGGCCCAGTCTCTGGATAATTGTGCGTTTACGTTTACTTAATAAAACCACTTCACCCACCATGAAGACCACGGTCACACCATAAGACCACCAGACAAAACCAGCGTAGCCGCCCATCTCAATAAACTCGGACCAGCTCGACCAGATCATTGTTTGTTCCCCGCAGACGAACCTTGCAGTAATTCAGCAACCCATGAAGAATTTTTTTCACGTTCCAGAATGTCACATCGCACACGTATCAAGGACACCGCAAGCGTATAGGCCCAGAAAGCAATCACCATAATCATCATGGTCCATAACATAGTAGGATCAATTTTTGATTCCTGGCCCGGCGCCACCGTAAAGGGCTGATGTAATGTATTCCACCATTTTACTGAAAAATAAATAATCGGTACGTTGATGCCACCGACAATGGCCAGTAATGCGCTGGCCTTTGAGGCGCGTCGCGGATCATCTATCGCGGAACGTAACGCGATATATCCCATATACAAAAAAAGCATGACCAGGTAGGTCGTCAGGCGCGCATCCCATACCCAGTACGCACCCCAGGTCGGTCGCCCCCAGAGGGCCCCGGTCCATAAACCAATAACGGTAAATATCGCCCCGGTAGGCGCTAGTGCACCGGCCATCATTTCCGCCAGCTTCACATTCCAAATCAGGCCAACCGCCGCCCAGCCCGCCATCACCATATAAATGATCATCGACATCCAGACAGCAGGCACATGAATATAAATAATGCGGTAGCTGTCACCCATACGATAATCCGGTGGTGTTACCAGCAGACCCATGTACAAACCCACTGCCATCAATACCGCCGCGACCCCAACACACCAGGGAATCAACTTGCCAGAAAACGGATAAAACGTTTTTGGCGATGAAAAATATAACCAGAATCTTGATTTGGCCATGGCCGGGTCTTCTACTCCAGACTAATCCGCAAGGCAACACTGGTTGCCAATGGCGCTAATACAAGTGACAGCACCAGAAAAGCACCCAGCAATGATAAATGCCCATCAATACTAACGCCCGTGGTAAATGCATCCACAGCGCCAGCCCCAAAAATAAGTACGGGTATAAATAATGGCAGTATCAATAATGACAACAGAATACCACCGCCTCTAACACCCAATGTTAATGCCGCCCCGATTGATCCAATCAGACTCAGCACAGGTGTGCCCAATAATAATGTAAGCAACAAAACCTGTATCTCGGCTGAACCCAGGCCCATTTGCATTCCCAATAAGGGCGAAAGCAAGGCCAGTGGCACACCCGTTGTTAACCAGTGGGCAAATAACTTACCCAGCACCAACACCGATAACGGATGGGGCGCAATCACCATCTGTTCCAGCGTCCCGTCTTCATAATCACCTGAAAACAATGTGCTTAATGACAACATGGATGCCAGTAACGCGGCGACCCAGATCACACCCGGGCCCATGCTTCTTAATAATTCTATCTCCGGCCCGACGCCCAATGGGAACAACGTGACCGCGATTATAAAGAAAAACAGGGTCGTGAACACGTCTGTTCGACGTCGCATTGCCAGCGTCAGATCCCGCGCAACCATTAAACGAAAGGCGGCAAATAGACCTGTATTTTTTATGGATTCAGACATCGTATCTGTCACGAATCCAGGTTTAGCTGGCGGGCGCTCTTATCCGCCGTAATACTCACATCCTGATGTGTGGTTAATATCACCAGGCCACCCTTTTCAATGTGCTTACTAATCAGACTCTGCAAAAAATCAACCGCAGCCACATCCAGCGCGGTAAAGGGCTCATCCAGAATCCATAATTTTGTCTGGCTAAATAACAGCCTTGCCAATGCGACCCGGCGTTTCTGTCCCTGGGACAAAAATTTTGTGGGTAAATCCTCCCGACCTTGCAGCCCCATTTTGTCCAGCGCATCGACGATATCGTCTTCTGAAACATCAACGCCGACGAGTTTACTGTCTATTTTGAGGTTTTCAATACCGGTGAGTTCATCCTTGATAGCATTTAAATGGCCAAAATAACTCAGCTCCTTGAAATACTCCTCTCGTAACTCATTGATATTCTGACTTTTCCATAGAACTTCTCCCTCAGTGGGCATGAATAGTCAGCATAACGTTCTAAGCAAACTGGTTTTGCCACTACCATTAGATCCACGAAGATGAACGAGTTCCCCCGCTTCAAGAGAAAAATCTAGATTACTGAATAAAACATGATCTCCCCGGGTACATTCGAGATTCCGAGCCTCTAACATGTGGTAAAAAATCCTTGGTTATCTTTTAGGCAACCTCGCCCAAACATCTAATTTTATTGGGGATAATGCCCATAAAGCGGGAAAGTCTAGCACATCCACTGGACTGACTAAACCTATTAGCCCCCACTAAAAGCCTAAGCCTTTGTTTATTTATAACCAAAGAACAATCCGGTGCGTTATTGGGCGAAATATTATCAAATTACGCCCTCCCGGCACATGCCGACTATCATTTATCCCGCGACTGAATTAGGCTCTGAAATGCTATTTTTCTACGAGTTTTCAAGGATAAAAACGACTTGAGCGAGCATTACACCTCCTGGGGGCGACATATGGCGGCCAGGCAACAAATTCGTCGCCCTGCCTGGGTCGATGAACTCGACCTTGCCAGCCCTGACAAAACAATCCTGACCTACGGTAATGGCCGCAGTTATGGCGACAGCTGCCTGAACGATGGCGGCATACTGGTCGATCTTCGCAAACTGGACCACTTTATCCACTTCGATTCCACTAACGGTATCCTCAGATGTGAAGCCGGGCTCCTGTTTACTGACATACTCAGTTTGATTGTGAAACAAGGCTGGTTTTTACCTGTCACCCCCGGCACGCGATATATTACTGTCGGCGGCGCCATCGCCAATGACGTGCATGGCAAGAACCACCACCGTGCCGGCACATTCGGTATGCATATCAAACAATTCGAACTCTGTCGCTCTACCGGTGAACGACTGGTTTGTAGCCCAACGCAAAACCCGCTGTTATTCAATGCCACTATCGGCGGCCTGGGCCTGACAGGCACTATCCTGTGGGCCGAGTTTGCATTAAAAAAAATAGCCAGCCCAATGATTGAGGCCGAGTCTATTCGCTTTGAGACACTGGATGATTTTTTTGAACTCAGCGCCGAGTCAGATAAAAATTATGAGTACACGGTAGCCTGGGTAGATTGTCTTGCAAAAGGCAAGGCACAGGGAAGAGGTATATTTATCCGCGGCAACCATGCATCAAGGGAGAAGACTGATACTGCGCCCTGTACTACACGAACACTCTCCATTCCTGCTGAACTGCCAATATCAGTTGTTAACCCGTTTACATTAAAAATATTTAATGAAATTTATTTTAAAAAACACCCGCGTCATCCAAAAAAACACTCAAGTCATTATGCGCCGTTCTTTTACCCGCTCGACGCGATTGAAAACTGGAACCGCATGTATGGCAAAAAGGGATTTTTCCAATACCAATGTGTTGTCCCTGTCGATCAGGCCAGGCAAGCAATTTCTGAACTACTGCAACACATCGCTTCTTCCCGCACGGGATCTTTCCTTGCGGTATTAAAAATGTTTGGCCCGGCCCGGTCGCCTGGCTTACTGTCATTTCCCCGGGAAGGTGTCACATTGGCGCTGGACTTTGCCAACCAGGGACAAAAAACACTTGATCTGCTGGAAAGCCTGGACAACGTGGTTGCAGAATACGGGGGAGCCGTTTACCCGGCAAAAGACGCGCGCATGAATAGCGGACGATTTAAACAGTATTTCCCCCGCTGGCAGGAATTTCAAACTTATATTGATAAAAATTATTCATCCAGTTTTTGGCGACGTGTCATGGAGGTAGAATGAGAAAAGTCATCATAGTAGGTGCCACTTCACGCATTGCACAGGAAGTCGCACGAAAGATGGCCGCAGAGGGCGACAGGTTATTCTTAACCGGCAGAAATGAACAAAGACTTGAAAGACTCGCCGAAGACCTGAAAGTACGCGGCGCATCTGATGTGAAAATCAGCCAACTGGATGTAACAGACTATTCCAGCCATGCCAGTCTTATTGATACAGCTGACAAGCAGTTCGATGGATTAGATACGATATTAATCGCGCATGGCACCCTGGCCGATCAAAAACAATGTGAACATTCTTTTGCACAAACAAAAAAAGAACTGGAAATAAATTGCCTGGGCACTATTTCCCTGTTGACGCATATTGCCAATAAGTTTGAAGAACAAGGTAAAGGCACCATCGCCGTGATCTCTTCTGTCGCCGGTGACCGCGGCAGACAAAGCAATTATATCTATGGCACAGCAAAAGGCGCCTTGAATATTTTTATGCAGGGACTAAGGAACCGTTTACAACGGGCTGGCGTTCAAGTGTTAACCATCAAGCCCGGCTTTGTCGACACGCCAATGACCGCAGATTTCAATAAAGGGATTTTGTGGTCACAACCTGAAAAAATTGCCGATGATATTTATCAGGCGATAAAGAAAAACAAAAGTGAAATTTATACACCGTGGTTCTGGCGCCCGGTAATGATGGTTATAAAATCAATACCCGGGTTTATATTCAATCGACTTAAACTGTAGGGTGCGTACGTAATAGTGGTTAGTTAAGATTAAGACCCAATTTTACACGGGGACACGGGGCGCACGGGGATTTAAATATTAAAAAACCCAGTCCACCACGGAGGTCACGGAGAAAGGCTGATTGGTTTTAGTCCCCTCTCCCTCTGGGAGAGGGCTAGGGTGAGGGTAGAACTTGAATTCAAGTCCATAATTCTTTTTTTACTCCGCCCCTCATCCCCGCCTTCTCCCAAAGGGAGAAGGCGCCTAAAGCAACCCAGCCTTTCTCCGTGACCTCCGTGGTAAAAAAACATTATCAGGTCTTTTCCCCGTGCCCCCCGTGTAAAATCAGGTCTTGATTCTAGTT
>JAUWSG010000175.1 GCA_030610155.1 Gammaproteobacteria bacterium | reverse complement strand
ATTCTTCACCCGCTGTTTTACCTGTTAACGCACTCTCCAGGCCTGGAATGATATTACTCGCCCCATGCAGATAGGCAAAACTACCATCATCAGATTTATCGATGACAGTACCTTCATTATTTGTAAGTGTGTAATGTAGAACTACAACTTTCTGATCTTCAATTTGCATATTAATACTCTTTTAGATTGGCTCAAAAAATGCGTATTTTATCAGCTTATCCAGTTCAATAACAACAAGCCCGGGACGCCAGATTAATATAAATGCCCGAATTCAGGTATTTGGGGCCAGGTGAACCCCATTCCGAAGAAATAATAAGTGGAAAACCAATCATCACAAATTTACAAGCAATACAAGGACTACGGCTTCCTGCCACTAAAAGTGATACTTTCTGCGCCAAAATAGCTGGCAACATCGCGTGTTGGCGCACTATTACTACCGGCAAAATAATTTAGATGATCCAGCGTAGAAAGGTCCTCAAAACCTGCGCTTATAAATATGGAAAAATAATCGTTCTCATTCATCGCCCCCACAATACACTCCGCCCATAACTGTGGATTGGCCTTGGATTTATCCAGTTCGCTGATATTTTTCCTGATAACAATATCGGAGATTTGCACATAACCACCGGGCTTCAGGATACGAAAAATCTCGGCGATGGCCTGTTTTTTATCGGGGACCAGGTTCAACACACCATTACTGGTGACCACATCTACACTGTTATCAGCTAAAGGAATTTCTTCAGCATTGCCTTTAAGGGGAATAACATTATTCAGCGCCATTTTGTCTGCATTGACTTGCAGCTTTTCATGCATGGCCTGGGTTATATCCAGACCGTAGGCTTTACTCTCTTTACCCGCGAGCAACGCAGACAACAAAATATCCGTACCTGCACCCGCGCCTACATCCAGCACCGAGTCACCCGGCTTGATCACATTGGCCTGAAATGGATACCCCACTCCGGCAAACGATTCCAGGGCTCCTGGCTCAATCTGGTCCAATTGTTCTTTAGGATAACCTACAAAAGCACAAGCCGTTCTACCTGAAGGAAAATGAAACCCCTTCTCTGGTTTATTGGCCACTGCGGTATACATAATTTTTACCGCGTCGAATATATGTTCCCTTTCAAATCGTGCTATCGCAACCATGGTCTCCCCCTCAGAATTTCCCTGTTACTTTTTTAATTTTATTACGTAAACTGTCTGGCGCTTTTTTTGCTGGCAAAGCACTGATTTTGTCTTTCAACATTTTTTCAAATTCCATGCGTGAAAAACAGGACCGACACGTCTCAAAATGGCCATTCATCGCAACATGGTCGTGCTCGGTTAATTCATTATCCAGATATTCAAGGATCATTTTGATCGCTTGCTCACATGCTAACTTTTCGGGCTTTTCAGACATAAGCTCAATCTTCTCCTTCCTGATCGACCAGTCCTTTTTCCAGGGCGTGGTCCCACAGTTGTTTTTGAAGAGCACTACGCGCCCGCGCAATCCGGGAGCGTACTGTACCAACAGGCACATCCAATGTGTCCGAGATCTCCGGATAGCTTAATCCTTCAACATCTGCCATAAGTACCGCTATCCTGAAATTCTCAGGTAAAGCCTCAAAGGCAGCAACAATATCCTTTTGCAATAAATCATCGAGAAATTCCTTTTCCGGGTTTCCCCACCAGAGCAGGAAGGGCTGGTGTAATTGTTCAAAAAGAGAAAAGGGTTCACTTTCTTCCGAAAACTCTTCGTGATATTCAATGTGCCGGGTTTTCGTGCTGGCCTTACGCTGCTCACTGATAAAGTGGTTGGTCATGATGCGTTTTACCCAGGGCACAAAACGCGTTGCATCCTGGAGCGAGTCCACAGCTTTCCAGGCTTTGGCAATACCTTCCGCTACGAGATCTTCTGCACAGGCCTCATTTTTCGTCATCAATATCGCATGCGCATAAAATCGATCGAGATTAGCTTCCACCTGGTCTGCGAAAAATTCTTTATCCAGCATGTGTCCGTCCACCGTTGGCATAACAGCGATCATCGTATCACGCCTTGACCTGGTTTATTGACGCCTTTAACATCTTTACAAATAGCCATTTCAAAGCCCTATTTTATCTCTTTAATTACCCAGCCGTACTACCCAAATCCTTCTGGATATTTCTTCGCTCTGGTACATGACGCAATCCCGATCCGATAGTTCCCGAAAAATCAAAAAATGTGGATATTTTGCTTTTCCGCTATTTAAAGCAATAAATCCGGGAACTCATTAGCAGGCTTTGCGTCATTTAGCGAAACAGGCAACAAATATCTTTTAAACCAAAACCAGAAAAGGAGAATAACCATGGCACTCACAAGTCCGGAAAACTTCAATAGTAACTACCTGCGTGACCAGGTCATGCAGACCTATGACCAGGTGGCACGACAACCTGAAGGTGAATATCATTTCCACCGCGGCGCTGAATATGCACATACCTATCTTGCTTATAACAAAGAGGAGTTAACGCACATTCCTTCCGACAGCAGCGACCGCTTTGCCGGTGTAGGCAATCCCCTGCTAATTGGTGATAACACGCCCGGCGTCAAACCACTCTCCGTTGGTGAAACAGTGCTTGATCACGCCTGTGGTGGTGGTATGGATTTACTAATCGCGGCACGCCGTATTGGCGAAACAGGTAAGGCCATCGGTGTGGACATGACCAAAGCCATGCGTCAACAAGCCATTAAAGGTGCAAAAAAATCAGGCCTTGGTGACATAGTCGATATCCGAGAGGGTGTTTACGAATCGCTTCCCGTGGAAAGTGAATCCATTGATGTCGTTATCTCCAATGGGGTACTCAATTTAGCACCCGATAAACACGTTGTGTTTAATGAAATTCTTCGTGTACTCAAACCCGGCGGCCGCCTTTTTCTTGCTGATGTTGTCGTGCAACGTGAGTTAACTCTAGATGCTCGAAGCAATCCTGACTTATGGGCAGCTTGCATTGGTGGTGCCCTGGTCGAATCTGAATTAACCGAATTAGCCGCCATCACCGGCATGGTAGATGGCCGTATTGTTCAACGCTTTAACTGCTTCTTAAACACATCAGCAGAACAGCATGTCGCTAAAGACCTGTTTGTTCATGGCGTGAATTTCTATGCACGCAAACCAGAATAATTACAATAATTTAATCAACCTGTATGGAGGATATTACAATGACAACTGCACAACCATTTAGTCGTTACATCTACTGGTTAGATAATGACGCATTAAAAAACATCAAACCAGCACTTGAATCTTTTGGCTACAAACTCAGAAGCGCTAAAATGACGCCCTGCGAGACCTTAAATTCCAGCGGTAAAACCATTACCTATGCGAAACCACAAATCTGGAGCCGCATGTGCTCCCGTCAAGGTTCCTGGTATCGTGAATCAGATAGAGCCGGCAAGACATTACTCGTTAGCGATCACCCATTACCAGACGTCATGCATCCTTATCTTGATGCGCAGATGACTCAAAGTAATTTCAAACCAGACTATTTTCCAACAAAACAAACACTCAAGGAAATAGTTAATTCCCCTGAATACCAGAACACAAGACCTGACGAATGGGAAAACACCGGTATTAAGGACAGCATGATGTTCAAACTGTTTTTCTCGGTGACCCGTTTCTGGGGTAGAGGTGACAACCTTTCACGTCATTGGTTGGCTCATCGCGCCAACCATGCCAACTTCCTGACAAAAACATTTACCACCAATATCGATGGTGAAGATGTTCCCTATACCGTCACAGACAACAAAGCGGTTTGCTCATCCTGCGTCGAGTTTTTCAACGTCACTGCAAAAGACTCCAGGAAATTGGTGAACTCTTGCCCGGGAGCAATCACCTTTTCCAAAGTTAAGCGAGACATCTATTACGACGTGAAACCTATCAACATACCAATTGTGGTTGCTTGATTTACTTTTATAACACCAACTAAAACGAAGGGAGAACATTATGACAACTAAAACTGACACTTACTTCTATACACTATCTACGATTGAAGACCCGGATCGTATTGCCGTGCCGCTGGTACTGGCCAATGCCGCATTAGCCATGGGCCAGGATGCATTACTGTGGTTAACACTGGACGGTGTTAAGGTCGCCAGACAAGGTGCTATGGATACTCTTATCTCACCCAGCTTTTCTGCCATCAATGATTTATTGACGCAGTTTATTGAGGCCGGTGGCAAAATTGGCATTTGCCCTGCTTGTGCAAACACGCATGGCGTCACTAAAGAAAATGTCATCGAAAATGCCGACTGGATGGGTGCCGCCGCCGTTCAAGAAGCCGCACTTGGCAGACACATCATGTCATTCTAGTACAGAAAACAGAGGGTTTGGCAAAAACACACACCAGACCCTCTTTTTTATATAGCAATGATAAATCAAGGGGAAGATATCCAAACCCATCTCTTTTATCTACTGACAGCCTTTAATGCATCCATCAACACATGCAAGTCATGAGAACCTTCGTAAATCGGTGTTGCCTGCTTATCCAGCTCAAGAAGTGAAAAGACCGCCATCTGTGCGGTACGTACAGAATATTCGACAGTAAATACACAATCATCGGGTACTTCAACGAATTGACCAAGAAACGCAAAATTAGTTGAGCCTTCTGGCACCACCAGAGGCCGATCGCCCATGGATCGGGGCATAAACTGGCTATTGATATAAGGCATCATACAGGGAACACAACTCATTTTATCCATAATAGGACTCATCTGGTCTAGAATCCTCAGGTGTGAAAACAACTCAATGAGAATCTCTTCGCCCGTACACTCAGACATCTTTTTACCAACAAAATCGCCCTTATTGTCCGGCAACAATCCATCACCCCAGAATACAAAGACATCATCAGGCTGATTAAGAAAATGTGGCTGCCATGCCAGTACAACCGACATATACCAGCTGGAGTCCGTTAGTGTCACCAGACCGCCAGTACCCGCGGCATTACCGGTAAACGCTTCCATGTACTTAAAGAACGCCGGGTCTTTTAATGTCACAGTAAAAGACATCCATTTGGACAGATCCACTTGCTCACAAAAGATACCGGGACGACCAAAATCAGGGTGGGTTTTCGCAATATTTTTCCACAATGCCCAGGCGCCCGTATCAATATTGGTGTTAAGTACTGCGGGCGTTGTCATGGAACCAATACTTGAGCCTTCCACCATTGAACCAAGTGTGATGAAAGCAAAATCATCTTCTTTTAAATTAATTTTATTTTGCTCTCCTCCCTGTGAATAATGAATGGCCTTCGCCGTCTTTTGTGCATCGCTGACATCAAAGTCTATATCTGCCACTTGCGTATTCATTAAAAACTGAACACCCTGCCCCCTGAGCCAGGACTCAACGGGCAATATCATGGAGTCATACTGATTGTAGACCGTGCGCATTATGCCTTTGAGCTGATTAAACCCCGGGAGTAAATGCATAAATCGAATGAAATAACGTTTCATTTCAACCACACTGCTCCAGGTCTGAAATGCGAACGTAGTACTCCAGAGCTGCCAGAATACCGTCTTGAAAAAATCGGCTGAAAACCAGTCATCAATGCGTTTAGCGCCCAGCGCTTCTTCGGAATGGAAGATGAGTTTAAGCATATCGTATTGGTCTGTTTTACTCAGACCATACGATGAAACATCTATCTTTTCACCTGCTTTTAACAGTCGTGAATTCGAACAGGAAATCACTTTTTTGTTAAACTCAAATATCTCCTGCGTCACACTTTTATCGGGGTCAGCCAGTGTCGGTATGCCTGACAAAAGGTCCCAGGTGCAGGCAAAATGCACCTCATGCATACGGCCACCGCGAATAAGATAACCTTCTTCAGGCGAGCCGGAGCCATCCAGTGCGCCACCTACCTTATCGCCCTGTTCCAGGATATGAATTCTATCTCCGGACAAGCGCCCTTCCCGGATAAGATATACCGCACTGGCAAGCGCAGCAATACCGCCGCCAATGATATAGGCCCTGGTGTTACGGTAATCTACTTCACGCATAGGAACTTCACCTGATATGAAAGGAACTGAATTTACATTTCTCCAACCCCGGTTCTAAAGCTAACTCGAATTAATGGACTTTCGCTATCCCATGACATGTTCTACATAGAACATTGTTATTACCCGTCTTACAATCGCAGTGATTATAATTATTTATATAACCTTTTCTAAGTATAATGTATTTCTAATACAAAACTATTCAGGGGTGCTCTAATGACAGACAGGGAATATACCAATAAAGAACAATACCCGATTTAAATCACATTTATCTT
>JAUWSG010000106.1 GCA_030610155.1 Gammaproteobacteria bacterium | reverse complement strand
GCTTACACAAGCCAAAAAAGATCACGCCATTACGGTCCTCTCTACCACACTGTCTCTGAAAAAAGCACGCAAACGTTTCTCATTCGATGATATCGACATTTTATTATTACGCTCCGCCCATGAAGTATATGGTGAACCAGAAATGATAGGCTCAACACTGGTACTGCAACCTGGATCGCGGGGAATGCGTCTTGGACGGGCAGATATTTCCATCGATACACGCAACAAAATCACCACGTATCGACACGAAGTCATTCGTTTACCTGATAGTGTCTCTGATGCAGCTAACTACGCAGACTGGTACAAGGAATACAATGCGAAAGTCAAAGCGGATTATTTAAAGCGTGTTGAAATCCGGAAAAAACTGGAAACCGGCGAAAGCCCTTTTGCCGGAGAAGAGGTCTGCAAAACCTGCCATGCAGCAGAACACAAGACATGGCAAGACAGCAAACATGCACAAGCCTATGAAGAACTGGAAGCCGTCAACAAGGCATTCGATCCGGACTGTATTATCTGCCACACCGTCGGCTTTGAAAAAACAGGTGGATTCATCGATTCCACTGTGACCGCTAACCTGATCAATGTGCAATGCGAGTCCTGCCATGGCGCAGGCCGGGAACACGCCACTAGCGGGGGCGCCAAACCTGTCGCGAATCATCAATGGCCAAATGAAAAAATGTGCGCCCAATGCCATGTCGGCTCACACAGCCCCAGCTTCAAGTTCGAAACCTACTGGCCAAAAATTACCCACGCGCATAAACCGTAAGACCTTTTTACCACGGGGCAAAAAGGTCTTAAAACCCATCTTGCACTGTTGAAGTGCAAATCTTTCAGTATAATGCTCCCATCTAACAAGAATCAGGTTAATGCCTCAGTGATTCAAAAAACAGGCTCAATCCGGGGGAGAAGATGGAAAATTTACAATCAGGTAGTGACGCATTATTTATCTTATTGGGCGCTATCATGGTGCTGGCCATGCATGCTGGCTTTGCTTTTCTGGAAGTGGGCACCGTCAGGAAGAAAAATCAGGTTAATGCGCTGGTCAAAATTATCTGCGACTTCGCCACATCCACTGTTGTTTATTTTTTCATAGGTTACAGCGTGGCTTACGGTGTGGATTTTTTCCAGAGCGCGGAAACACTTGCACAAAAAAATGGCTACGAACTCGTTAAATTCTTTTTCCTGCTGACCTTCGCCGCCGCGATTCCGGCCATTATTTCCGGCGGTATTGCTGAACGGGCCAGCTTCTACCCCCAATTGGTGGCCACTGCCATCTTCGTCGCGCTGATTTATCCTTTTTTTGAAGGCATTGTCTGGAACGGCAATTACGGCGTTCAATCCTGGATTGAAAACCAGTTCGGCGCACAGTTTCATGATTTTGCCGGCTCGGTAGTGGTACATGCGATGGGAGGCTGGCTGGCACTCGGCGCCGTCCTGACATTAGGGGCACGACATGGCCGTTATAGCAAAAGCGGCCAAATTCAGGCCCACCCGCCCTCAAGCATTCCGTTTCTTGCACTTGGCGCCTGGATACTGACGGTAGGCTGGTTTGGCTTTAATGTGATGTCCGCGCAAACCATCGAAGCCATTAGTGGGCTGGTGGCCGTCAACTCACTGATGGCCATGGTCGGCGGTATATTGGCCGCCCTGATTGCCGGCAAAAACGATCCCGGCTTCGTTCATAATGGGCCATTAGCCGGACTGGTCGCGGTATGTGCCGGCTCAGATGTCATGCACCCTCTGGGCGCCTTGATCACCGGTATCGTCGCCGGCGGACTGTTTGTCTGGACATTTACCCTGACACAAAACAAATGGCGTATAGACGATGTGCTGGGTGTCTGGCCGCTGCATGGTTTATGTGGCGCCTGGGGTGGAATCGCAGCCGGCATTTTTGGGCTTCAGGCCCTGGGTGGGATAGGGGGCGTCACATTTGCCGCGCAACTCGTCGGGACCTTAATGGGTATCGCCGTGGCACTGACAGGGGGTTTTGTCGTATACGGCCTGTTAAAAGCCACCGTCGGTATTCGCCTGAGCCAGGAAGAGGAATACCAGGGCGCCGACCTGAGTATTCACAAAATCTCGTCTGAACCGAGTTACGACTGAGCGGGCTTTTCCGTCATTCCGGCGTGCCGGAATGACGGAGTCTGCCAGGTTAAGTGTTACGTAGATCTGTTAGAAACCCTGAGGCAATTGGAGGTCAGTATCTCTCCGGACGTCCTGTCCTCCCGAGGGTCGCTCTAGGCATCCATGCCTTCTTGCGACACTCGTACATCCATGTACAGCGCATAAGCACGTCCCTGTGCAAAATATTCAACTGGAAATTTTGTGCCATTAGTAGTAGTTTTGTGTCCCTTTTTTGATCGGACCAGATGATTTCCGGAATTTATGAGTAAAAAGCTGTTTATCCAAACCTTTGGCTGCCAAATGAATGAGTATGACTCATCCAAGATGGCGGATGTCCTCAAGGCATCGCACCAGCTTGAGCGCGTTAACTCCCCGGAAGAAGCCGATGTCGTATTACTAAATACATGTTCTATAAGGGAAAAAGCACAAGAAAAGGTGTTCTCCCACCTGGGGCGCTGGCGCGATATTAAACTGAAACGACCTGGCCTGATCATCGGTGTCGGGGGTTGCGTGGCCAGCCAGGAAGGTGAGGCAATACGCGAGCGTGCACCCTATGTGGACATGATATTTGGGCCACAAACCCTGCACCGGTTGCCCGGCATGCTGGATCTGGCGCAGAATGATCACAAGACATCCATTGATATCAGTTTCCCTGAAATTGAAAAATTTGACTGCTTACCGAAGCCCCGTGCCGATGGCCCCAGCGCCTTTGTTTCCATCATGGAAGGCTGCAGTAAATATTGTACATTTTGTGTTGTCCCCTATACCCGGGGCGAAGAAATCAGCCGACCCTTTGATGATGTTATCGGTGAAGTTGCGCAACTGACCGACCAGGGCGTCAAAGAAATTAACTTGCTAGGACAGAATGTTAATGCTTATCAAGGGCTTATGGATGACGGCGATATTGCCGATCTGGCGCTGCTGATTCGCTACGTCGCCGCCATCAAGGGTATCGAACGTATCCGTTATACGACGTCACATCCGGTGGAATTTTCTGATTCACTCATCGACGCCTATGCTGACGTGCCCGAACTTGTCAGCCATGTGCATTTGCCTGTCCAGTGCGGATCAGACCGTATCCTGAGTCTGATGAAAAGAGGCCACACGGTATTGGAATACAAATCCAAACTGCGGCGCTTAAGGGAAATACGGCCGGATATCAGCCTGTCATCCGATTTCATTATTGGTTTCCCGGGTGAAACTTCCGCTGATTTTCAGGCCACAATGGATTTAATTAATGAAATAAAATTCGACCACTCTTACAGCTTTGTATTCAGCGCCCGGCCGGGCACACCGGCTGCCGCTTTGCCTGATACTGTTTCGATGGAGACCAAAAAGGCCCGCTTGAATACCCTGCAAACACGTGTAAAAGAGCTGGCAAACGAGATCAGCCAATCCATGGTCGGCAGCCAACAACGGATTTTGGTTGAAGGCCCGTCCCGCAAGGACCCTCAACAAATTGCTGGAAGAACCGATAATAACCGTATAGTCAATCTAGAAGGTAACGCCAGTTTGATTGGAAAATTTGTCACGGTCAAGATCACACAAGCGCTCCCGAATTCATTACGGGGCGAGCTTATCGAGGCTTCTTTGCCGCAAAACAGACTTGTGAACCAGACTTAATCTTGAATAGCCAACCCACTTCCAGCGATTTCATCCTGCAACCGGTAGACAACCAGCGACTGGCAAATTTATGCGGCCAGTTCGATGAACATTTGCGCCAGATTGAAGAACGAATGGATGTTAAAATAAACATTCGCGGCAATGCCCTGAGGATTGTTGGTGATACTGAAGCTGTCCAGACGACAAGTCAGCTGCTTAAATCTCTTTATAATGAAACATCCACAGAATCACTCACTCCTGACATTGTGCATCTTCATATACAAGAAGCCAACGCAAATTCCAAAGCCAATCAGGCAAATGACATGAATAATAAAAAAGAGACAGGCGACGTCCTCATAAAAACAAAAACAACAACTATTAAAGGACGTGGCGACAACCAGCGAAAGTATCTTAATAGCATCATGGCCCATGACATGTGCTTTGGTGTTGGCCCGGCAGGCACCGGAAAAACGTTTCTGGCCGTTGCCTGTGCGGTGTTCGAGCTGGAAAGCGGCAAGGTCAGCCGCCTGGTTCTAACCCGGCCCGCTGTTGAAGCCGGTGAAAATCTGGGATTTTTACCCGGTGACCTTGCCCAGAAGATTGATCCTTATTTACGTCCACTTTATGACGCCTTATATGAATTATTGGGCTTTGAGAACGTCACAAAACTCATAGAACAAAACATAATAGAAATTGCCCCACTCGCATTTATGCGTGGGCGCACACTCAGCGATGCTTTTATAATTCTGGATGAAGCACAAAATACAACCGAAGAACAAATGAAAATGTTTCTAACACGCATTGGCATGGGCTCTACGGCGGTCATCACCGGTGACGTTACACAAATAGATTTACGCCGCGGCACCCAGTCAGGATTAAACCACGCCATTGAAATCCTGAAAGATGAAAAGAAAATCGGTTTTACCTTTTTCAATTCCAGCGATGCTGTCCGACATCCACTGGTGGAGCGCATAATCAATGCGTACGACCAACATGAAAACGAAAACCAGGGCCAGTAACACCACCTTGGAAATCGACATACAATACGCGCTGGATAAAAATGCAGATCAAACCGCGCTCCCACAGACAACCGACTTCAGCAAGTGGGTGGGCGCTGCATTATCAGGCAGAAAAGAAGATGCCCAACTTTCGATTCGTATTGTGGATGAGACCGAAAGCACCTATCTGAATGAGACTTATCGACATAAAACCGGCCCCACTAATGTTTTATCGTTTCCAGCAGAGTACTCTGCCGAAATACCCATCTCACTGATCGGGGACATTGTGATCTGCGCACCCATCGTGATAAAAGAAGCCCAGGCACAAGGTAAAAACGCACTTGCCCATTGGGCACACATGACCATACATGGCACATTGCATCTACTGGGATTTGATCATGACAACGATAACAACGCAGAAAAAATGGAATCTATTGAAATTAACATACTGAAACAACTTGGATTTGACAATCCGTACTAAAAATCTTCTACTATCAACATTACACACAACTAATTTAAACATAATGAACGAAGACCCCCTGCAGTCAAACAATCAAAATGAAAAGTCCGGAAATAACCAGGACCCATCAATACTGGAACGGATCAGCGAAGCCCTGCTCAGGATACCCAAAACGCGCGAGCAGCTTGTCAGCTTATTGAGAGAATGTGAACAACGCCATATCATAAACCCGGATGCACTTTCGATGATCGAAGGTGTTATTCAGGTTTCAGATATGCAAGCTCGAGAAATCATGATTCCACGCACTCAAATGATCGTCATCGAGCATGATCAGAAACTGCAAGATATATTGCCCATCATTATTGAATCTGCGCATTCACGATTTCCTGTATTAGGTGATACCCAGCATGAAATCATCGGCATCCTGCTTGCCAAGGATTTATTAACTTACCTCTCGAGCAATGATAACGAAAAATTTAATATACGTGATATTTTGCGACCCGCGACGTTCATCCCGGAAAGTAAACGTTTGAATGTCCTGCTGACCGAGTTTCGTTCTAACCGAAATCATATGGCAATTGTTGCCGATGAATACGGAGGTGTGTCAGGCCTGGTAACGATTGAAGACGTCCTGGAACAAATTGTCGGAGAAATTGAAGACGAATTCGATATCGATGAAGATATTTTTATACACAAATACAGCGAATCAAAATACACAGTGAAAGCACTAACACCGATAGAAGAATTCAACGAATATTTTGGCCTGAAATTTGAAGAAGAATTTGACACCATAGGCGGGCTGGTGATGCATAAATTTGGTCACGTTCCCAGGCGAGACGAATCAATCACATTAGGGGATATTCGTTTTCAAGTCCTGCGCGCAGACAAACGACGCGTGCATTTATTGCAAGCATTCAAGCAGGACAAGGACAGCAAGAAAAAACAATAAAAGTGAACATACCCCACTTCTTAAAAAATATTCAGCAACATCGTTGGCATGCACACCTTCTGATTTTACTCTCAGGCGCATTAACAACACTGGCATTTGCGCCATTCAAGCTGTTCCCGATTAGCCTGATAACAACCAGCTTATTATTTCTGTTATGGCTCAATAGCTCGGCAAACAAAGCGTTCAAGTACGGTTTTCTGTTTGGTGTTGGCTTGTATGGCACCGGTGTATACTGGATATATTACAGTATGAGTCAGTTTGGCGGTGTTCCCTTGTGGCTGGCTATAATGCTGACCTGTCTGCTGGTGTTATTTCTTTCCCTGTTTCCAGCAATGGCCGGTTATCTGTTTCAGCGCTTCTTCCCTTCAACACACACAAACAAAACCTGGATAATTATCCTGCCCTCACTGTTCGTCTTATTTGAATGGGTCAGGGGCTGGATCTTCACCGGTTTTCCCTGGATGACATTGGGCTACAGTCAAATTGAAACCCCGTTAAACGGCTTCACCCCTATCGTGGGTGTTTTTGGCCTTTCCTGGATCATGCTGACCTGTTCGGCGCTGATCGTATATTTGATTTGCAATGGAAAAACGGCCAGCAAATTCAGCCTGGCAGCGTTGTTTATTATTTTCAGTGCCGGCGCACTGCTTGGTACAGTTGAATGGACTGAACCTGCCGGTAAACCCTTAAAGGTCAGCTTATTGCAGGGAAACATTTCCCAGGACAAGAAGTGGCTTGCTGAAGAACGACGTCCGACTATCGAATGGTATGCCAGATTGACCCGAGAAAACTGGTCGAGCGACCTCATCATCTGGCCGGAAACGGCACTGCCAGCGTTCCACCATCAGGCAGAACGTTTTCTCGAGGGCATGCAGCAGGAAGCACTACAAAATAACACAGACCTGCTTCTCGGATTACCGATGATGGACCAAAAAAACAAACGTTATTACAACGGCGTCATCACTCTGGGGCAGCAACAAGGCGTTTATCATAAACAGCACCTGGTGCCGTTTGGTGAGTTCATTCCATTTAAAGGCCTGTTAGGTAATATCCTCAAAGTCTTTGATGTGCCATTACCGAACTTTAGCCACAGTGAAAATAAAAACCGGATTTTAAATGTCGCCAACCATCAGATAGGCATCTCGATTTGTTACGAGGATGTCTTTGGCGAGGAAGTGATTATCGCGATGCCTGACGTGGATTTGCTGGTCAATGTCAGCAATGACGCCTGGTTTGGTGACACCATCGCACCCCATCAACACCTGCAAATTGCGCAAATGCGCGCGGTCGAAACCGGCAGGCCTTTACTAAGAGCGACAAACACCGGCATCACCGCAATTATTGATCACCATGGGAAAATCCAGTCGATAATACCGCAATTTGTCGCACAAGCATTGACAGGCACAACGCAACCGATGACAGGTTCAACACCTTATAGCATCGTTGGTAACTGGCTAATTATCACCAGCATTTTTGGCCTGTTATTGTATGCTAGGTTCGGGAAAAAACATTAAGACCTTTTACACGAGGAAAACCTTAAAAATGTTTTTTACCACGGAGGTCACGGAGAAAAAAGAGAGAATTTAAAGCAATAAAAGGTTTTTCTCCGCGACCTCGGCAAAGCTACCGCGTCCTGCTATCGCCCCTTACCTACATCCCTGTAGGCAACTGCGTCCTGCGTTGCCCTACCTTCATACATCCATGTATTCGTCCGTGGTGAAATCGATTTTATTATTAAAAGCTCTTCCCCGTGCGCCCCGTGCAAAAGGTCTTCAGCTTCTCACTGCTCAAATTCGAAACGGGTTATTTCACCCCGGGCCAATGGTCCCGTTTGCGCTGCTGCCCCGGAAGAAACACTCACGGTAACCGTCGAGACGGTTGCACTGAAGTAGGCGAAATACATCGGGGCCCGCCTGGCTGGATCACAGGGTGCGATTGTTACCCCGCCCGTGCTGGCGGTTCCATTACAGTTGGTGTGCACACCTGCAGTTGGAGTCGGCGCAGGCATAATGGTGACGCCTGCAATCTCATCACCAGTGTTAATATCAAAAATACCCGCGGCCAACCATGCAAATGATCCCAATTTAAGCATGGGCATACCAGGGAACGCGGTATTAATCACGGTTTGTAAATATTTTGATGCTGGAAATTCAATATTAAAACCAGGTTCATCAGCACTATAAGCTATCCTGGCCGTGTTGAAGCTTGTATAACCCGCCTTTGTCGCCCGCACATAGACTGCGCTGTCTTTTAATACTGTGAGAATAAAGCTCCCGTCAGCGCCGGTTCTGGTAAACGAATTTTGCACATCACCCGGAGCAGAATAAACGCCTTCTACATTCACATCCGCTAATGGCCGCGAAGTTTCTGCATCGGTTATTACGCCACTGATATCAATTAAGTCACCCCCAATGATAGTAGTGACGACACTACTACTGCTATCACCACAGCCATTGAGAACAAACACAAGACTAAACATACAAACCATTATAAAAGCAGGTTTAGCTTTTCCTTTGATGTGTTGTGTATATTTCATTTTGATCGCCTGGTTTAGTTCAAGCTTAAAAAATGTTTTTTGGTCACGGAGAAAAAAAGAAGATTGTTTCCCTCTCCCTTTGGGAGAGGGCCAGGGTTTTGCGCACGGATGCGCTTATTTCGCGAGAGGACAGGACGTCCGAAGCGATGTGGGCAGGAGTGAAAGCAATAGTGAATAAAATGAATTCACCCCCTCATCCTAGTCACTTTCGTCACCCATACCTCTCGCGACATTAGAACATCTCTGTTCGTCACCTTAACTCCCAGGAACTCATAAGAAAAAAAGGTTTTCTCCGTGACCTCCCTGGCTCAAAATAGTCTTCAGCTTTTCACAGCTCAAATTCGAGATAAGTAATCTCACCCACAGCCATTGGTGCCGTTCCCGCTGCACCGGAAGAAACATTCACTATCACTTCTGCTGCCGCACCGTAGTAAGCTAAATACATTGGAGCTTGCCTGTCTGGAGCAACACAAGGCGCGACTGTTGTCATACTGCCGCCGTTGGATCCATCACAATCGGTGTGTGCATCTGCGGTTGGAGCTGGTATAGGCATAATGGTTAAACCTGACATACCATCACCGGTATTCATATCAACAACATCCACGGCCAGCCATGCAAATGGCCCCAAAAGCACACCAGGAAATGCGGCACTAATTACGTCTTGTGCCTCTGTTGTCGTTGGAAGAGTAACATCAAAACTCGTTTGATTAGCGCTATACGCTACCTTGGCAGAGTTCATAGTGACATGACCCGTCTTTGTCCCCCGCAGATAGACCGCATCATTCTTTATTACAGGGAGAGTAAAGGTGCCATTCGCAGCGGTCGTTGTAGTCGGGTTTAACAGACCTCCCGGCGTAACATAAACACCTTCCACAGCAACACCTGCTACTGCTGTCCCGTTAACATCCGTTATTGTACCGCTGATCGTGACAGTCAAATCCCCAATTGCATCATCGACGGCACCACCACTGCTACCACCACATCCATTGAGAATAAATGCAAGACCAAACATACAAGCCATTATAAAAACAGCTTTGGTTTTTCCTTTGATCTGTTGTGCATAATTCATTTTGATCACCTCTTTTAGTTTTAACATTAAAAATGTTTTTGCCATGGAGGTCGCAGAGAGGGCTATGAAAATTTTTTGTAGGCTGGCGCTAATGCACGAAGCCCAACCTACGAAGGGAGAAGGAACTTAAAGAAACAAAAGGTCTTTCTCCGTGACCTCCGTGGTAAAATTAATCTTCAATCAGCCGCTGAGGGCCGCTTGAATTCAACACCATGACATTTCGGGCACGGCGGAATATGACCCGGCTTATGGAAATGCAATTGTTCCCCGCAGGATTTGCACACCAGGGTGCCGATACCGACAATTTCCCCTGTCTTCCAGACACCGACCGCATTTGCCTGATCAGC
>JAUWSG010000238.1 GCA_030610155.1 Gammaproteobacteria bacterium | reverse complement strand
ATGACACCTTCCAGGACACACGTGTTGCACTTAGTGCCAGTTGGGAGATGCCGTTAACACGACTGACAAAAGCCACATTTGGCGGAAATTTTTCCAAGGAATTTGATTATCAATCGATTAGTGCCAATGCCGCAGTCGCTTCTGATTTTAATCAACGCAATACAACCTTGAGTGCCGGGCTGTCGGTGGCTTCTGACACCATTTCACCTATCGGCGGTATTCCGATCCCGTTTGCCGATATGGCGGCGGCTGGCACAACACAACCAAGAGGTGCTGCAGACGACAACAGAACAACAACCGATTTACTTTTCGGCCTGACACAAGTCGTCAGCCGCCGGACTATCATGCAATTTAATTATTCACTCGGTAATTCTACTGGCTACCACACTGACCCATTCAAAATCATGACAGTTGCTGATGGCACCACCGGGCTTAACGTTCCCAGTCTCGACCCTACAAACACCCTCGACAGGTATGTTTATGAAAACCGGCCTGAAGACCGCACCAAACAAAGTCTCTTCTGGCAAACAAAATATCATCTTGATACTGACATAGTGGATGTATCCTATCGTTATTTCTGGGATGACTGGGGTATTACATCACACACGGTAGATTTTCGTTACCGCTGGCGATTCATGGAATCCAAAAGTTACATCGAACCCCATGTCCGACTTTATTCGCAAACAGCAGCAGATTTTTATAGCCACAGCCTGATCGACGGCCAGGTCCCAACATCTACGACACAATATGCGTCCGCTGATTATCGCCTGGGTGAATTTGAGAACCTTACATTAGGTATTAAATACGGCAAGGTCCTACAAAGCGGCAATGAATTCAGCTTCCGTTTTGAAGTGATCACCACCACTGGCGACAGCCATCCGTCTGATGCGATTGGCGAACAGAAAAATCAGGATCTTTTCCCGACAATCGATGCTGTCGTCGGGCAGTTCAGCTACTCTTTCTAGCGCGCCTTCTGACAGGAAAGTGCATTTCACCGCAAAGGCGCTAAGGACGCAAAGTTTTTTATATCTTAAAGCCTTTCTTTGCGTCCTTTGCGCCTTTGCGGTGAAATCAAATACTGAATACAAAATTAAAGAAGCTAGTTACATTCGTCAAATATACGCACTTCGCATTTTTCGCATATGTTTTTATCCAGCTTTTGATAGATGCCCTTAATGGCATCTTTTTTCTTGTCGAAAAAATAGGAATTACCGACATCTGCTACAAAATGGCTTTTGCTGACTGACTCATAAACACCGGCCTTCAATTCTGCAAAATAGAGACCACCACCCGTCTTCTGTAGCTGCTTTGCTTCTTGCACCAGCATTTGCATGCCGCTCAAGTCGATAAAATTGATCCCTGTGCCGATAATCAGAATATGGCGAATATTTTCATTTTGCACGATATGTTGTATACGGTTCTGTATGTGGTTGAGTGAACCGAAATAGATAGACATGTCAATGCGTATCACTTTCAACTGCGGGCACTGATTCAAGGGCTTTTTCTGAACATTGACCATTTTTCTTTTTCCACTCGCAGGGTCAACATCAATTGCCAATGTAATAACTTCCGGTGTAGAGGTCCGCGCGAGAAAAATGACCAGAGACAACAATACACCCATATAAATTGCAAATTCCAACTCCAGAAACAGGGTCGCAAAAAAGGTCGTCAGCAGAATCGCGGTCTCTGACTTGCTGGTTCTGACTATATGACTGATATGGTGAAAATCTATCAGGTTATAGGCGACGATAAGAATGACCCCTCCCATTGCGGCCACCGGCAGATAAGCGGTTAATGGTGCGACCAATAATATAATCATCATCAGAAAACCTGCCGCAAAAATAGCTGACATCGGTGTTTTGGCGCCTGTGTCGTAATTAATACCTGAACGTGTAAAGGAGCCTGAACCGGCATAACTGGAAAAAAAACTACCGGTAAGATTGGACAGGCCCTGACCGATAAACTCCTGGTTTGCATTTATGCGCTGATTGGATTTTGTGGCAATCGAACGACTGATTGAAACCGCTTCAATCAACCCCAGAAGAGCCACCGCAAAGGCTTCAGGTGCCAGCATCTTGATAACAGAAAATGAAAAGTCGGGCAAAGACAGGGGAGGCAATTGGGCAGGTATCTCAGCAACCAACTTGATACCATACGACGGCGCTGTAAATTGTAAAGCCACCACACTGCCGACAATTAATCCTATCAGCAAATTGGGGATCTTCGGAAAAAATCGTTTTGACAAAAGAATGGTAACAAGTGTACAAGCTGCAATCGTCAATATATAGGGATTGATCTCATTAATATTATTAAAAATATCTATCCAGGTATGAAAGAATGATTCTCCTTTTGGTACAAACACCCCGAGAACATGCTTCATTTGACTGGTCGCAATCAAAATGGCGGCGCCAGCCGTAAACCCTATAACGACAGTATGAGAAACAAAATTTACCAGTGAACCCAGGCGCGCCAGACCAAATGCTAACTGATAAACGCCCGCGAGGACCGTAAGCGTTAATACCAGGGAAACAAATTCCGGTGTGCCGGCTTCCGCATAGCGGCTAACCGAGGAAAATACAACAATCGAAATCGCCGTCGTCGGGCCGGATATCAGGTGCAATGAAGAGCCAAACAGAGCCGCGATAATAGGTGTCACCATCGCAGTATACAGGCCATACTCCGGTGGCAAGCCTGCTATAGTTGCAAACGCGATGCCTTGAGGCAAGACAATGACTGCCCCGGTGATGCCCGCGATAAGGTCTGCTTTTAAAGTGGTTTTGTTTACCAGTTTAAACCAGGCAAGAAAAGGAAATAATGCGTTAACTTTCATTCATACCTTGCAACATTATTTAAAGTAATCCGAGCGGAACTCCAGATTACTTGCAGAGATCGACTTACCAGAAACACAAAAAATTACAGGGATATCACGCTGGTTTGCATTCAAACATGCGTTTACGCAGGGTGCGCATCACACCCTGCGGCACTGATGATTATTTATGGTAGGCGGCACTTAATTCGTGTACTGCATCAACGAATACTTTTGCACGCTCCGGGTCGACATGCTGATGTATGCCATGACCGAGATTGAACACATGACCATTGCCGTT